>NZ_JBEMBC010000054.1:0-18120 GCF_040274425.1 Carnobacterium sp. | reverse complement strand
TTAGCTTCAATGTTTACTAAGTAACAGATTATTTTGCAGAAGGGCGATTTATTTACACAAACTTATTGACGCTCTCTGTAAAATATTTTCTAAATAAGTTGAAAATATTTTAATTTTTTTAAAAATTATGTCAATAAAAATCATTCGTTATGGTATTATCAATATAGGTTATTTATTGAAAGCGCTTTTCGTTGAAAAGGAGGGAGAGAATGGTTTTTTTCTTAGCTTGGTTACCTTTGTTCATTATTATTATTCACTATGGATCGTCTATTGTGAAGTTGCTCGCCAATATTCAAAAATTATTGGAAGATAAGAAGGAGAAGGAGTAAAAACGTTGAAAAAATTGTAAGCATTGCTGATTTAGGATCACTATTTTTATTTAGGCAAGCCTCTACAGTTGAATCATCGGAGTAGAACCTGAAGTACATGAAAGCGAAATGAACACATTTACTACATGGTCAATCGGTTCATATAATAGAGTTTTTATACCCAGATATGTAGTAACAACTATTTCAGTTAGATTTCAAGGCGAAATCTCTTCTTATAACTAACGTCTTAAAAAAAGGCACTAAAATCAACAAAAAACTTGATTTAACAACAGATTTACCTAAAGAAATAAATGAATCAAAGAAAGATCAACTTATGAGTAAATTCAAAAAGTTAACCCAACGTAAAAAATCAATCAAATAATGGCAAATCAAAAAATTTAAACTCATAGCAAACTAACTAATTGTTAAACCGAAATAATTGTTTATGTCGGTTTTTTCACATTTTTTTAGTTTTCAGGAAATTTATATTTGAAAATAAAATGCAATCAAAACTATTATTTATAATTTATTTAAAGAAGTTCGAAAATTAGATTCGTAAAGAATGCTTCATCAATAAAAGCAGTTGATTAAAACTTATGAATACACGAAAAAAATAACGAATCGAACTGAAAAAATATAAACGCATGAAAAAATAAATTGTATAAAGAAAAAAATGAAATTAATAAGACGAATCTAAAAAGAGAGGAAATAGACAAAAACGGGTTGTCTTTAATAAGAGTGCTTTTTTATCATTTTTTCTAGTTTACATAATATATATTATACAAAGTAGATGTAAAGTTGTATTTTATGGATTTTGCTCATTTCGTGTCGATTTTGGACACTTTTAAGCTCATTTACTATTCCTTTGGTTATTCATTGTCCGTTAAATGCTTTTAAATGACTTTTAATTCTTATTCTTTCAATACACATACTATTTAAGTAGGATTTTTCTTTTGTAAAACAAAAAAACTAGTTCGCAACTAAATTAAGTCATGAACTAGTTTTTCTTTTGTTATTTTGTTAATGCTGCAGTTAATTGTGGCACAACTTGTTTCTTTCTAGAAACAACACCTTTTAATAAAGCTCGATTATTTTCTAAAGTCACATTAAAAGCTTCTTCTACTGCATTGATTGGATTTCCTAATGCTAAGACAACTGAATCACTATCTAAGATGTTTGTAACAACTAACACGAATAAATCATAATTTTTAGAATGATTTTCGTTTAACATTTCTTTTTCTAATTCAGTTTGTATAGAAAGTACATCGTTAACGTCTACAACATTGATTTGTGCAATACGGACATTTTTATCACCCATAGGGAAACTTTTCGCATCCATATCTAATAGTTCAGCAGCTGATTTATCGCTTAAGTCTGTTCCGGCTTTTAACATTTCAAGACCATAGGAATCAACATCGACTTCCGCAATTGTTGCAAGTTCTTTTGCAATAGAAATATCTTCATCTGTACATGTTGGCGATTTGAATAATAATGTATCTGAAACAATTGCTGACAACATTAATCCCGCAATTTCTTTAGGGATCGTGATGTCTTTTTCTTTAAATAATTTTGCAATAATTGTATTTGTACATCCTACAGGTTCTGCACGGTAATACAATGGATTAGCTGTTTCGAAATTAGAAATCCGGTGATGATCTACTACAGATAAAACTTCAACATCTGCAATGTCATTTACACTTTGTTGGAATTCATTATGATCCACTAACATCACTTTATCTGTTTCGTTTGCAGCTGTTTCTATAACACGTGGTGCATCAACTTTAAAGTGGTCTAAAGCATACTGTGTCTCCTCGCCTACTTCTCCTAATGCAACGGCTTCTGCTTCATAACCTAATTGATTTTGCAGGTAAGCAAATGAAATTGCAGATGTGATCGCATCTGTATCTGGATTTTTATGACCAAAAACTAAAACTTTACTCATATTATTATCTCTCCTTTAAACTATAACTAACACTAAAATTTTATCTCAAATGAACGAGTTTAGCTAGTATTATGTTAATTTTCATAAAATAATGAAAAAGAAGAAATAAAACTGAAAAGCATCAGCCTATTTCTTCTCTTTGTCTCTATAGTGTTTGATAACCGGTGTACTCTTGCACACGTAGTAGTCGATTCGCATTTTCTACACGTTCAAGAGTTGGTGGCTCAATATCTTTTAATTTATAAGGAATATTTAAAGCAGCATATTTATAAACACCAAGTTTATGGTAAGGTAATATTTCAACTTTATAGACATTTCCCAAAGAATGAATAAATTCACTTAAACGGATCAAGTCATCATCATCATCTGAACGTTCAGGTACCAATACATGACGGATCCAAACTGGTTTATTTATTTTTGATAAATAACTAGACATATTTAAAATATTTTCATTACCGTGCATCGTTAAACGTTTATGTTTTTCATTGTCAATGTGTTTGATATCAAATAAAAGTAAATCTGTATGCTTCATGAGTTCTTCAAAACGACTAAAAAAAGGTTCATCATAGGTGAATGGTTGCCCGCAAGTATCTAAGGTTGTGTGTATCCCCTCTTCTTTGGCCTTTCTAAAGTACTCAATAAGAAAATCGATATGCAAGAGTGGCTCTCCTCCACTTACAGTGATACCGCCCTTTTTTCCCCAATAATCTTTATAGGATAAAGCTTCTTCTAATAATTGATCTGCTGTATAAGGTGTTCCGCCTCCCATGTTCCATGTATCAGGATTATGGCAAAACTCGCACCTCATACGACATCCTTGCATAAAGGTTACAAAACGAATACCTGGTCCATCAACCGATCCAAAACTTTCAGTTGAATGTACGTACCCAATTGCTGGCTCAGTCATGTCGATGACTCCTTTTATCATTTTTAAACGTTACATGCTATCGTGCATGGTACGATTAATGACATCTAATTGTTGTTCACGTGTTAATTTAATAAAGTTAACTGCATAGCCTGATACACGGATGGTTAATTGCGGATAATTTTCCGGATGATCCATCGCGTCAACTAAGGTTTCGCGGTTAAAGACATTAACATTCAAATGGTGACCGCCTTTTTTAGCATAACCATCTAATAGACTAGCTAAATTTTCTTGTTGAATGTCGTCTTCTTTGCCTAATGCTTTAGGAATAATAGAGAATGTATTTGAAATACCATCTAGTGAGTATTTATAAGGAATTTTAGCAACAGAAGTTAAACTTGCTAAAGCTCCATGTGTATCTCTGCCATGCATTGGATTCGCACCAGGTGCAAATGGTTCTCCAGAACGACGTCCATCTGGTGTATTCCCTGTTTTTTTACCATAAACTACATTGGATGTAATCGTTAAAATTGAAGTAGTATGAACAGCATTACGGTATGCTGGATGTTTTTTAACTTTTGACATAAATGTTTTTAACAACCAAATTCCGATATCATCTACACGGTCATCATTATTCCCGAATTTAGGGTAATCTCCTTCGATTTCATAATCGACTACCAAGCCATTTTCATCACGGATCGTTTTTACTTTTGCGTGTTTGATTGCAGATAATGAGTCGACTGCTACTGAGAATCCTGCAATACCTGTAGCCATTGTTCTCATGATATCACTATCATGTAATGCCATTTCTATGCGTTCATATGAATATTTATCATGCATAAAGTGAATAATATTTAACGTGTTTAAATACAATCCAGCAATCCATTCTAATAATACATCATATTTTTCCATTACTTCGTCATAGTCTAAGTACTCTGAAGTAATTGGTTGGTATTTTGGAGCAACTTGATCTTTTGTTTTTTCATCTATCCCACCATTGATTGCATACAAGAGCGTTTTAGCTAAGTTAGCACGTGCTCCGAAGAACTGCATTTGTTTCCCGATACGCATAGCTGAAACACAGCAGGCAATCCCATAATCATCGCCCCATTCTAAGCGCATGATGTCATCATTTTCATATTGGATCGCACTTGACGCAATAGAAGCTTTTGCACAAAACTTTTTAAAGTTTTCAGGAAGTCTTGTAGACCATAATACTGTTAAATTTGGTTCTGGAGCAGGACCTAAGTTAGAGAGTGTGTGTAAGAAACGGTAACTATTTTTTGTTACCAGATGCCTTCCATCGTCACCTACTCCAGCAATGGCTTCTGTTACCCATGTAGGATCACCAGAGAATAAATCATTGTATTCTGGAGTACGTGCAAATTTTACTAAGCGTAATTTCATAATAAAATGATCTGTGATTTCTTGTGCTTCAACTTCAGTAAGATTGCCTTGTGCTAGATCACGTTCAATGTAAATATCTAAAAATGTAGAAGTACGCCCTAGAGACATAGCAGCTCCATTTTGTTCTTTTACTGCTGCTAAATACCCCAAGTACAACCACTGGAAGGCTTCTTGTGTCGTTTGAGCTGGTCGTGAAATGTCAAACCCATAAATTCTTCCAAGTTCATTCAATTCATTTAAAGCACGAATCTGCTCATTTAATTCTTCACGATCGCGTATGATGTCCTCACTCATAGTGCCGTAACCTTTATTGGCTAAATCTTTTTTCTTTTCTTCAATCAAACGATCAACACCATATAAAGCAACTCGTCTATAATCACCAATGATACGTCCACGACCGTAAGCATCCGGTAATCCGGTAATTACACCACTACGTCTTGCGGCACGAATTTCAGGTGTGTATGCATCGAATACACCTTGATTATGTGTTTTACGGTAATCTCTAAAAATATGAGAAACTTCCGGATCGATTTCATATCCATATGATTCTGCGGCTAGTTCACTCATTCTGATACCGCCAAAGGGTTGTAGCCCACGTTTAAACGGTTTATCGGTTTGGAATCCTGTAATACGTTCTAATTCTTTATTTAAGTAACCGGCTTCATGAGAAGTGATAGAGGAAACAACTTTCGTATCCATATCTAATACTCCGCCTGCATCACGTTCTTTAGTATTCAATTCCATTACTTGTTTCCATAATAATTCAGTAGCTTCTGTAGGACCTTCTAAAAATTCATCTGTCCCATCATAAGGTTTATAATTCTGTTGAATAAAGTCACGTACATTGATTTCTTCTTGCCACACTCTTCCTTTAAAGCCTTTCCACTGTTCCATGGTCAATCTTCCTCCTTTTTATCTGTTGAATTAATCTAACAGATTGTTCATGCTCATTATAACACGAACTTTAAACAAATCAATTGATTTTAGTTACTAAAATAATATTTTATTAACTATAAACATTAATTTAAAGAGGATAAAGCTATAAAAACAAATTTTATTATCCATGTATTTTTGTACAACTTTTCACATAAAAGCAAACTGTACTACTAAATTATAAAACAGATAAAAAAAGATGTAGCTGTTAGGCTACACCTTTTTTCTATTTTACCTCTTTAGCTAATAAATCTTTTTTGATTTCGATAGGTGTTCCATCTGCCACTTCATCTAAAATAAATGATCCGTTTGAATAACGGTCACTTATAGCATAGGACGCACTAGATAAAGGAATTTCTTTACCTTTCGAAGTTAGGATAACATAATGGTCTTCTTTGCTTGCTTCAAAAGCAAAGGCTACACGATGAGGATTTTTCTTTAATTCTCTTAAGAGCAGTAACCCTCGTTTAGCTCTTCCTAATGATTCAAAATCAATAATATTCATTTTTTTAATCGACCCACGATGCGTTAAAATCATTAATTCCTTTTTAGCAGCTTCAACATCTATTAAAACGCCATTTATAACATAGTCGCCTTCTTTAAGATTGATTGATTTTACACCTGCCGCTTTTGAACCGACAACTGGAACTTCTTCTAAAGAATAGCGTAAACCAAATCCTCTATGTGTGACTAAGAAGACATCTTTTAACAATGGATTTTCTGTATAAATAATGTTTATCAGTTCATCCGTACTTGTTTTTAGTTTTATTGCTGAAAATGATTTATTCTTATAATTACGGCCGATAACGTACTCTGAAACAGCAGTTTGCTTAATGTACCCTTCTTTAGTAATAAAGGTAAATGTAGCTTGAGGCAGTTGCTGCGTAATACCAAAAACTTTCACAACAGTTTCATCGGCAGAAAAAGCAATATTTTGTGATAAATGCTCTCCCATATCCTTCCATCTCAAATCAGAAATTTCATTAACTGGACGGTAAATGATATTCCCTTTGCTGGTAAATAACAAAAGATGATTCAACGTATTCAGCTGTTGAATGTAGAGTGGGTAATCGCCTTCTTTAATTCCCATCTCATTAGGTTTAGAAGCACCATATGAACGTAGACTGGTTCTCTTAATATATCCTTCTTTTGTAACAGAAACCATGACCTCTTCAGATGCAATCAGAACTTCAGTATCAATTTTCAATTCTTCGATTTGATCCTGAATAACAGTAAGTCGAGGTGAAGCGTAATTTTTCTTCACTTCAGCTAATTCTTTTTTCATCACTTTATCTAGCTCTTTAGAACTTGATAAGATTTTGTTGTAAGAGGCGATTGCTTTATCTAAAGCAGCAGCTTCACTTTCTAAAGCTGTGATATCAGTATTCGTTAATCGATACAGTTGCAAAGAAACAATAGCTTCAGCTTGGATCTCAGTGAAATCAAAACGTTCAATCAAATTTTCTTTTGCATTTTTCTTATCTTTACTGCTGCGAATAGCGTCAATCACTTGATCTAAAATCGATAAAGCTTTGATTAGACCAGAAACGATGTGTTGTCTACTTTCAGCTTTACGAAGATTGTAATTTGTTCTTCTAGTGAGTACTTCTCGTTTATGTTCTAAATACGCCTCAAGCATTCGATTGATTCCAGATTGTTTAGGTCTTTGTTTATCAATTGCTACCATATTAAAATTGTAAGCGACTTGTAAATCAGTGTTTTTCAACAAATAATTTAAAATCCCGTTCGCATTTGCTTCTTTTTTTAACTCAATAACTATTTGAAGACCATTGCGATCCGATTCATCACGGACTTCAACAATACCGTCAACTTTTTTATTCAACCGAATTTCATCCATTTTACGAACTAAAACAGCTTTATTTACTTCATATGGAATTTCATTGATTACGATTTGTTCTTTACCGCCTCTAACTTCTTCGATTCGGGTTTTAGAACGGACAATAATCTTTCCTTTTCCAGTTTCATAAGCTTGTTTTATTCCAGCTACACCTTGTAGAATAGCTCCAGTTGGAAAATCTGGTCCTTTAATGTGCTGCATTAAATCTGTTACAGATGCATTTGGATGGTCAATTAAGTGAATCGTCGCATCAATCACCTCTCCTAAATTGTGAGGAGGGATATCTGTTGCATAACCAGCAGAGATTCCTGTAGCCCCATTTACGAGTAAATTAGGGTAACTAGCTGGAAATACAGTTGGCTCTTCATCTGTATCATCAAAGTTTAAAACAAAATCAACGGTTTCTTTATCAATATCTCTAACTAGTTCAGCTGATATTTTTGATAAACGTGCTTCAGTATACCGCATAGCTGCCGGTGGATCTCCATCCATACTTCCGTTGTTCCCGTGCATTTCAATCAAGACTTCTCGTTGTTTCCAATCTTGACTTAATCGGACCATCGCCTCATAGACACTGCTATCTCCATGAGGATGGTAATTCCCAATAACGTTACCAACAGTTTTTGCTGATTTTCTAAAGCCTTTGTCTGCCGTATTGCCTTCTACGTTCATTGCATATAAAATTCGGCGTTGAACCGGTTTTAAACCATCCCGAATATCAGGTAAAGCTCGTTCTTGAATAATATATTTTGAATAGCGTCCAAAACGATCTCCCATTACTTCTTCCAGGGTTAATTCCTGAATATCCGCTCTATTCTCCATCTTCGACACTTCCTTCATCTACTGTTTCAATTTGATCCATAATTTGACTGTTTTCTAAAATGCTGCCGCCTTCTTCGAACGTAAACTCTACATGAGATTCTATCCATTTACGTCTAGGTTCTACTTTATCTCCCATTAAGACAGAGACACGTTTTTCAGCTTGAGCAGCATCATCGATTTTTACGCGGATCAGTGTGCGAGTATCTGGGTTCATCGTTGTATCCCATAATTGGTCTGCATTCATTTCACCCAAACCTTTATAGCGTTGCAAAATATAATTTTTGCCAAAGTCTTTTGTGACTTGAACCAACTCGTCATCAGTCCATGCATAAGCAATCTTTTCTTTTTTGCCAAGACCTCTAGATAGTTTGTATAACGGTGGTAAAGCTAAATAGACTTTTCCCGCTTCAAAAAGAGGTTTCATGTAACGATAAAAGAAAGTTAGCAACAGTGTTTGAATATGCGCTCCATCGGTATCCGCATCGGTCATGATAATGATTTTATCGTAGTTGCAGTCTGCAATATCAAATTCTGGTCCAACACCGGCACCAATCGTATAAATCATAGTGCTGATTTCTTCATTTTTCATCACATCTTGTAATTTAGCTTTTTCCGTATTGATAACTTTTCCACGAAGAGGTAAGATTGCTTGAAATTTGCGGTCTCGTCCTTGTTTTGCCGAACCACCAGCTGAATCTCCCTCTACCAAGTACAATTCATTACGCTTAGCATTTTTACTTTGAGCCGGTGTTAATTTACCAGACAAAAGGGTATCATTTTTTTTACGCTTCTTGCCATTACGACTTTCTTCACGCGCTTTTCTAGCCGCGTCACGTGCTTCTCTTGCTTTTAAGGCCTTGCGGATCAATTGTTGGCTAAGATCGCCATTTTCGATCAAATAAAAGTTTAATTGATCACTGACAACTGTCTCTACAGCTGACCTAGCTTGCGGGGTCCCTAATTTACTTTTCGTTTGACCTTCGAATTGTAAAAGATTCTCTGGTATACGAATAGAAATAACGGCTGCTAGACCTTCTCTAAAGTCTGTACCTTCTAAATTTTTATCTTTTTCTTTCAGTAAATTAACTTTACGCGCATACTCATTAAAAGTCTTCGTGATTGCGGTTTTCATACCTGCTTCATGTGTTCCGCCATCTTTTGTCCGTACGTTATTAACAAACGATAAAATCGTTTCAGAATAACCGTCATTGTATTGAAAAGAAAATTCCACTTCAATCTCGTTATTTTCGCCTTCAAAATAGGCCACAGGTGTTAAATTATCTTTGTCCTCATTCAAATAGCTGACAAATTCTTTAATCCCTTCTTCGTAATAAAAAACTTCTGACTGTTCGTTCCGTTCATCGGTTAGGGTTATGCGCAAACCTTTTAGTAAGAAAGCCGATTCTCTTAAACGCTCTGCCAATACATCGTACGATAAATTAGTCGTGGTGAAAATCGTAGGATCAGGCTTGAAGTGCACAATGGTTCCATTTTTTTCATTATTGGTTTTAATTTTCTTTAGAGATCCTTTGGCTTTTCCGCCATCAACAAATTTTTGTTGGTAATGGACACCTTCACGAATGATGGTAACGGTAAGCCATTCAGATAGTGCGTTAACCACACTTGCTCCCACACCATGCAGTCCTCCTGAAGTCTTATAACCGCCCTGGCCAAACTTACCTCCTGCATGCAATACTGTGAAAATAACTTGGACAGTAGGGATTCCAGATGAATGCATTCCAATTGGCATACCGCGTCCATTGTCCTTGACACTAATGCTATTGTCTTTATGCAACGTGACATCGATTTCAGTTCCAAATCCGGATAATGCTTCATCGACTGAATTATCCACTATTTCATAAACTAAATGATGCAAACCACGTGCATCCGTAGACCCAATGTACATACCTGGTCTTTTTCTTACCGCTTCTAATCCTTCTAGTACTTGGATCGAATCATCGTTATACTCTTTATTTAACTCTTTTGGCATACTAAAACTCCTTAAGGCTTTAAACATAAAGTGATTCCTACTTATCTGTTCAACAAAACAATGGTCATTATTTTAACTGGACACAAGTAGTTTCTTGCTTTATCTTAAAGTTTTCTCTAGTCTCTTTTTATTTCTCCAGTAGGGTTAACCCATCCTGGCATCAATCAACTGCTTCATTTTAGTGAAGCACCTTTTTAATCATACTCTATATTTTAAGGAATAGAAAGCACTAAACAGTAGTTTTTTTTATAAAAACCGAAAATACGTTCGCCTTTTAATAAGAAGAATTCTCTTCTCATTAAACTATTTATTTTTTTGAATTGCAAGCCAACGGAGAAATAATCCTTAATTAGTCTTCATTAGGCTTTGTGAATAAAACGGTTTTTATCTAGCCTTCTAATACGATAAATGGTAAAATGATGAATACGTTATTCTAACAATGATGAATACGTTATTCAAACTATGTATACTGCAATTCAAGGAGAGAAATTTGTTGATTAAAATCATACTCATGTTTATTATTGCTTATCTACTAGGTTCGATTCCTTCAGGCGTTTGGGTCGGGAAAAAGATTTACGGAAAAGATATCCGTCAGTTCGGCAGTGGCAACTCTGGAACAACGAATACATTTAGAGTACTAGGGAAAACTGCTGGAACGGTCGTATTGTTAGCTGATGTATTAAAAGGAACACTGGCTGCTTGTTTGCCTTTATTGTTTCATGTACCAATTAATCCAATGGTCATCGGTTTAGGAGCTATCCTCGGCCACACGTATCCTATATTTGCTCAGTTTAAAGGTGGCAAAGCGGTTGCTACAAGCGCTGGTGTTTTATTAGCCTACAATCCGCCGTTCTTTATTTACAGTGTGTGTATCTTCATAGTTTTATTATTCTTAACCAGAATGGTAAGTCTGTCAAGTATGATCTCATTACCACTCATTACCCTTTCGAGTTTATTTATTGGGGACTGGATCTTAACAACAATTGCGTTTATCTTGACCCTCTTTATTATTTACAGACATCGAGAAAACATTAAACGTATCCGGAACGGCACAGAAAGTAAAGTTCCATTTGGTCTAGGGTATAAAAAAGACGAGAAAGATTCTTTTTAATAGAACGTAACATCAAAGGAACTGGGACATAATGTCTCAGTTCCTTTTTGACTGTTTTTAAGTTAAAGAGATCGTATAATTAGCAGAAAATGACTCTGCACTCTCTAGTTGTTGTATACCAAGTTTGTCATTCAACTCACCTGTAAATTCACTTGGATCTGCAATCCCATACCACGGCTCGATACAAACAAAAGGAGCATCTTTTTTAGGAGGAGACCAGATACCTGTATAAGGAAAGCCTTCAAAATCGATTGATACGGAATGAGTTGTTTTTTCAGAGTTGATTGAAAAAATATTTTTTCCTTTGGTTTCATAGATCAGAGCATCATTATCAAATAAGGATCTTTTTAAGGCGATCTCTGTATTGGTTTGAGCTAACGTGGTACTTTCTAAATCTAAGTATGGACCGACCAATGGAATTTGGCGACGAGATCGTCTAGGTAAGAACGTTAAATAATAATCTTCAAAAGTGGTATCACTAGTCAGAGGAACATTGAATCCAGGATGGCCCCCAATAGAAAAATACATCACTTCAGATTCGTGGGTATTTTTTACAAAATAGCTGACATTAACCGTATTTTTTTCTAAGGTATATGTTAACGTTAATTGAAAATTAAATGGATAGTATGCTTTTGTTTCCAATGAAGAAGTTGTCGTTAACCGCACAGTCGTCTCTGTTTGCTCTTCTACTTGAAAGTCACTATCTCTTGCAAAACCATGTTGGTTTAATGCATATGTTTTTCCCTTGTACCGATACTCGTCATTTTTTAAACGCCCAACGATTGGAAATAGAACCGGAGCTTTTCTGCCCCAAAAAACTGGGTCTCCTTGCCATAAGTATTCTAATCCTTCATCCGTACGTTTGATACTTTGAAGTTCAGCACCCTTTGTAGAAATAGATACCGTTAACAGGTCATTCTTTAATGTGATCATTTTTGTTTGCCTCCTCATATTGCAACTCATTCTTTCTATCCTTACGGAATATACAGTTGTAAAAAAGTAATCCTTTACTCATGTTAAGTTAAAGGATTACTTATTCTACTTTAAAATTCATTAATAAATCGATTCTTTCTCCAATGCATCAATAAATTTTTCATTCTGTACTTTAATATAGGTGCCTTTCATACCTAGTGATCTGGATTCAATAATGCCACCAGATTCTAACTTACGCAAGGCATTAACAATGACCGAACGGGTGATTCCAACTTTATCAGCTACATTAGAAGCTGTTATACGACCTTCAGTACCATCCAATTCTTCAAAAATAGCCTTGATAGCCTTTAGTTCACTATAAGACAACGTCTTGATAGCCATCTGTACAGTCGCTGTATTGCGAGCAGATTCAGCGATCTGAGTAGACTTCTTAAACAAAATTTCTATTCCAACAACCGTCGCAGCATGCTCCCCTAAGATTAAATCGGTGTCATCAAACATGGGCTGCAAGCGTGCGAGTAAAAGCGTCCCTAAACGCTGCCCTGCTACAAAAACAGGAATGACTGTTGTCAAGCCTTCTACAAACATATCTCTTGTTTCAATCGGGAAAACGGTATAGTCACTCTCAATATCAATATTGGCTCTTGTTTCATAAATTTCTAACATACTGCGTGTGTATTTTTCCGGGAACTTTTCATCCACTAACATTTGTTTCACACGCTCGTTATTGATTTCATGTTTTTCATGATAGCCGAGTAAGTTTCCAGCGTCATCAATCAAATAAGTGTTTGCATTAAGAATATCACCTAATACAATCGCCATATCGGTGAAAGCTAATTTTCCATCCGTTGAAGAACCCGTTTTTACTACGCCACCCTTTGTTTGTAACAGGTAATTAATTTTTCGCATTTTTTGCAGTAAATCATTCATGAGAAGCCTCCATCATTCTTTTATAAAATGTAGCGACTTAAATCTTTGTCTTCTACAATGTGTTCAATTTTTTCGTTGACATAATTTTCAGTAATGGTAATGTCACCCATTTGCATATCCGGTGCTTCAAATAACAAATCTTCTAGTAATTTTTCTAAAATCGTATGCAAACGTCTGGCTCCAATATTATCCGTCTCATGATTTACTTGATAAGCAATTTCAGCTAACCGTTCAATCGACTCATACGTAAAAGTGATGTTGACATTTTCAGTCCCTAACATCGCAATATATTGTTTGAGTAACGCATTATTTGGTTCCGTAAGAATCTTAACAAAATCTTCTTTGGTTAAGTCATCCAACTCTACACGAATCGGGAACCTTCCTTGCAATTCTGGAATCAAGTCACTTGGTTTAGAAACATGAAATGCTCCGGAGGCAATAAATAAGATATGATCGGTTTGAATCGGACCATATTTTGTACTAACTTGTGATCCCTCAACAATGGGCAAAATGTCGCGTTGGACACCTTCTCTAGAGACTGTCCCACTATTTTCATTTTTAGAAGTGATTTTATCAAACTCGTCAATGAAGATGATACCGGCATTTTGTGCCAAGTCTACAGCCATCGATTGGATATCTTCTTGATTGACTAATTTAGCTGATTCTTCTTGGGTAAATAGTTCAATGGCTTTTTTTACAGTAACAGTCCGTTTAACTTTTGACTTCGGACGTAAAGCGCCTAAAGTTTCGTTTAAATCAATACCCATTTGTTCCAATCCGGCACCCATAGGAGAATTCATTGATTTTTTTTGGCTTTCTACTTGTATCGTCAATTCCCTTTCATCTAAAAGACCATTACGAATTTGTTGTTTCATTTTTTCACGGTCTGTTGAAATGGCTTCTGTTACTTCTTCTTCCTCTTCTTCAGCTTGTGGTACTAATTGATTAGGATCTACACCCATGTTTTTAAACATTGACTCAAAAGGGTTACTGCTGGTACTTTGTCGTTGTTCTTTTTTTATCCCTGGTATCAATAGTTTTACGATACGATCAATGGCATTTTTTTCTGCTCGAGAATAGACTTGTGAGTATTGTTGTTTTTCTATGATTCGAATCGAAGCTTCTACTAAATCGCGCACCATGGATTCAACATCTCGTCCGATATAGCCGACTTCTGTAAATTTAGTAGCTTCAACTTTTACGAATGGTGCTTGAACAATCGTAGCTAAACGACGAGCGATCTCTGTTTTACCGACCCCTGTAGCACCAATCATCAATAAATTTTTAGGTGTGATTTCTTTTTGCATAGCTTCATCTAATTTTAGACGTCTTTGTCGGTTGCGTAAGGCAACAGCCACAGACTTTTTAGCCATTGTTTGTCCAATAATGTATTTATCTAACTCAGCGACGATCTCTCTTGGAGTCATGTCTTCTTTAGTCATCATTTAGTTCACTCCTTATAGTTCTTCAACAATAATATTGTGATTTGTAAATACGCAGATGTCTGCAGCAGTTGTTAAGCTTTCTTGGGCAATTTGAGCTGCTGTTAAATCTTTCCCAAGTTTTTTTAACGCTCGTCCAGCAGCAAGAGCAAAGTTCCCACCTGAACCGATGGCTAATATTCCATCATCTGGTTGGATAACTTCCCCACCACCTGATACCATTAACATCTCTTCTTTGTTCATTACGATCAGTAAGGCTTCAAGTTTTTGCATTGCACGATCTGAACGCCATTCTTGAGCCAATTCTACAGCTGCTCGAGTTAGGTTTCCCTTATATTCATGTAATTTAGCTTCGAATTTTTCTTCTAGAGTAAAAGCATCTGCAACACTTCCAGCAAACCCGACCAACACTTCATCGTTGTAAATGCGACGAACTTTTCGAGCAGTACCTTTCATGATTACTTGTTCACCCATAGTTACTTGACCATCTCCGGCCATAGCACATTTTCCATCATGCTGAATAGCAAAAATAGTTGTTGCATGAAATTCTGTCATTATTTTTTCCTCCAGTCAATTATCCAAACTTAGGCTCTTGGATGAAATTGGCGATAATTTTTTTGTAAAAGGTCTTTAGTTACATGTGCATATATCTGAGTTGAAGATAAACTCGCATGCCCCAATAATTCTTGCACAGTCCGCATGTCAGCCCCATTATTCAGTAAATGGGTCGCAAATGAATGACGCAACATATGCGGATGGATGTCAGATGTTAAGCTGCTTTTTTTAATTACTTGGTTTAGGACATATTCAATTCCAGTAGCTGTAATGGGGTCACCGTGATGATTAACAAATAAAAAATCATGGATCCGTTTGTGTTTTGTCATTAAAGGGGTACGACCTTTTTCCATATAATCACGGATCGCAACAGCGGCATAATGGCCAAATGGAACATAACGTTCTTTATTTCCTTTACCACGGATCAATAAGACACTTAATTCAAAATCAATGTCTTTTAACTTAATACCACTACATTCGCTCACTCGTATACCAGTACCATACAGCACCTCTAGTATAGCTTCATTGCGAAAATCAAGTGGACCTTCTCCTTTTACTGCTTCAAACAAAGCATCCATTTCTTTTTCATAAAAAAACTTAGGCAAACGAAGCGTTTTCTTTTTGAGATGGACATAAGAAAATGGATTGTCTTTAACCAACTGATTTTTTAATAAGAATTGATAAAATGCGCGTAAGCTCGAAATCTTTCTTGAAATACTGTTTCGACTTAATCCTTGTTCATTTAATTCACCTAAATAGATACGTACATCCTGAAGAGTAACGCTATTAAAATCTGTATCCCCTGTTTGATTTAAAAATAATTCAAAATGAGTGATATCTTCTTGATACGCTTTTTTAGTCAGCTCAGAATAGTGTCTTTCAGTGATCAAATACTGCAAGAAAGTCTCTTTAATCGTTTGATCTACCAAGAATAATCCCTCCACTCCTACAACAAAGCTACTTTATCATACAAATATTTAGATTACAATCGATTAAGATTTAAATTAATTGAATTTTAAAACAATTCAGCTATTTTTAAACAATTGTTATTAAATCCGAATGAATTCATGAAGATCTGTTGCCTTAGAAGCAAAAATACTAGTTAAGTGAGAGCTGTTTCTACTCAAACTTAACTAGTATTGTTTTGTTTAGCGATTTTATTTTTGTACTTCTTCTTTATAATCACAATTGCTGCAGATGACTTGCTTGCTGCCTTTTGCTTTTTTCTCTACTAAATAATGTTCGCATTTCGGACAGTTACGTCCAACTGGTTTATCCCATGATACAAATTCGCATGTTGGGTAACGGTCACAGCCATAAAAAATACGATTTTTCTTTGATTTCCGTTCAATAACGTGTCCTTCACCACATACCGGACAAGCAACACCTATTTCTTTCACAATGGGCTTAGTGTTACGGCAATCCGGAAAATTACTGCACGCATAAAATTTTCCATAACGCCCCAACTTGATTACCATAGGATGACCACAAAGTTCACAGTCAAATCCAGCTGGTTCATCTTTGATCTGAACTTTTTCCATGTTCTCTTCTGCTTTTTCGACTTCCACCGCAAACGGTTGGTAGAATTGATCGATAACTTTTTCCCATTCTTTATTGCCTTCTTCGACTTCATCCAAATCTTTTTCCATATCTGCAGTAAAGTGAACATCCACGATCTGAGGGAAAAACTCATTGATGAGTCCATTCACAATTGCACCTAGTTCGGTTACTTCAAAACGTTTGTTTTGGAGTTTAACATAATACCTACGTTGAATGGTTTCCAATGTTGGAGCATACGTAGAAGGACGACCTACACCGTTATCTTCTAACACACGAATCAATGTCGATTCAGAGAAGCGAGCAGGTGGTTGGGTGAAATGTTGTTTTGGTTCGATATCGATCGACTTAACTTTATCGCCTTTTTCCATTTCGGGCAATAAGTTTTCTTTTTCTTCTTTACCTTCATCATTGCCTTCAATATAAACTTTTTGATAACCAGGAAATTTAACTTTAGATCCATTTGCTCTAAAATAAATATCTTTTTGAGCAATATCGACCTTCATCGTATCAAATACAGCAGGAGTCATTTGACTGGCTACTAAGCGTGACCAGATCAGATTGTATAATTTGTATTGGTCTTTTGTCAGGTATTTTTCAACTTCTTTTGGTGTTCGTAAAACACTGGAAGGACGAATACCTTCATGAGCATCTTGATCGCCTTCAGCTTTTTTCCCAATTCGCGGTTTAGACGCTGCATATTCTGGTCCAAATTCTTTAATGATGTATTCCGCGGCTTCATTTTTAGCTGAAAGAGCGATTCTAGTGGAATCGGTACGCATATACGTGATCAAACCGACAGCCCCGCCACGACCTAACGAAATTCCTTCATAAAGTTGTTGAGCAACCATCATGGTTTTACGTGTTCTAAAATTTAATTTTCTTGCGGCTTCTTGTTGCAAACTACTTGTCTTAAACGGAAGCGCTGGATTTCTTAACCGTTCTTTTTTCGTAACAGACATGACTTCGAACTGATCGCCATCTAGTTTCTTGATAATTTTTTGGACATCTTCAGCATTGCCCAAAGCTTGTTTTTTCCCTTTTAAACCATAAAAGTTAGCTTTGAATTTTTTCTTATCTTTTTTGAAATTAGCTCCGATTGACCAATACTCTTCCGGTTCAAATCGATTGATTTCATCTTCTCGTTCACAAATCAACTTTAACGCTACCGATTGTACTCTTCCTGCACTTAAGCCTTTTTTAACTTTTTTCCATAAAATTGGACTGATGGTATATCCAACAAGCCGATCCAATATTCTTCGAGCTTGTTGTGAATTTACTAAGTCCATATTAATGGAACGTGGTTCTTTGAAGGCATTTTTTACAGCGTCCTTTGTGATTTCATTAAAAACCACACGATTTTTGTCTGCTACATCAAGTCCTAATAAAAAACTTAGATGCCATGCAATTGCTTCCCCTTCTCTATCCGGGTCAGCTGCGAGAAAAACTTTTTCAGCTTTTTTTGCG
>NZ_JBEMBC010000053.1:0-18482 GCF_040274425.1 Carnobacterium sp. | reverse complement strand
ATTAGCTTCAATGTTTACTAAGTAACAGATTATTTTGCAGAAGGGCGATTTATTTACACAAACTTATTGACGCTCTCTTATAGTTCTTTATAGTTCTTTATAGTTCTTTATAGTTCTTTATAGTTCTTTATAACATTTTCAACTGTAAAGCCATATTTTTCGATAACTTCTTCTCCAGGACCAGCTGCTCCAAAAGTATCAATACTCATTATAGCACCTTTTGATCCAGCATATTCTCTCCAACCGAGTTTAGAGCCCATTTCTATCGTCAATCGTTTTTGAATAGCACTTGGTAAAACAGATTCTCTATACTCTTTTGTTTGTTTTTCGAATAAATCCCAAGATGGCATACTGACAACTGTTACATGAATATTTTCGTCAGCCAGTTTACTTTGCGCTTTGATGGCTAATGATACTTCAGATCCAGCAGCAATAAGAATTCCGCTTAGTTCTTCTTTAGCTTCAGAAATAACATAGGCTCCTTTTTTTACACCTTTAGATATAGTATTATTTGTATTTTCGAGTGTAGGTAAACCTTGTCTGCCTAATACAATCATTGTTGGTTTATCCTTTTGCGTTAAAGCAATCTTCCATGCTTCTTTTGCTTCGTTTGCATCAGCTGGTCTAATCACTGAAAGATTAGGCATTGCTCTAAAAGCAGCTAACTGTTCTACTGGTTGATGTGTTGGTCCATCTTGTCCAACCGCAATACTATCATGTGTAAAGACATAGGTTACTGGTACTTTCATTAATGCAGATAGCCGAACTGCTGGTCGTAAATAATCAGAGAAAACAAAAAATGTACTTACAAATGGTCTTAGGTGATGTAAAGCCATTCCATTTGCAATACCGCCCATAGCAAACTCTCTAACACCAAACATTACATTACGACCTACATAGTTTGTCTTTGTAAAATTATCATAGTTTGTTAATCTTGTCTTTGTTGAAGCATCCAAATCAGCAGATCCTCCAACTAATTCAGGTATATTAATCGCTAATGCGTTTAAGATTTCACTTCCACTAGCTCTTGTTGCTTTAACTTCTCCCTCAGTGTATAGAGGCAAATTATCGTCCCAATTTTCTGGAAGCTTGCCTGCTATAATTCTTTTTAATTCTTTAGCTAAATCAGGATACTTTTCTTCATATTGATTAAATAAGTGATCCCATTCTTGTTCTTTTTCTTGTCCATTTTTTTGAATCGTTTTAAAATCCTCATAAACTTCTTTTGGTACATGAAATTCGTCGTATTCCCAACCGTAAAATTCTTTAGCTTTATTTATTTCCTCGACGCCCATTGGATCACTATGAACTTCGCTTGTTCCTTGAAGAGTAGGAGCACCATAACCGATCGTTGTTTTTATTTCGATGATAGTTGGCTTGTTTGTTTCTGCTTTTCCTTCATTGATTGCTTTTTCGATTGCTTCAATATCATTGCCATCTTCAACTAGCAAGTATTGCCAATTCATTGACTCAAAACGTTTTTGAATATTTTCAGAAAAAGAACGATCTAAATCACCATCTAAGCTAATATCATTTGAATCGTACATTACGATTAAGCGTCCTAGACCCACATGACCTGCAAATGATGCTGCCTCATAAGACACGCCTTCCATTAAGTCTCCATCTCCACAGATAGTGTACGTAAAATGATTTACAATTGGAAACCCTTCTTTATTAAATGTTTCTGCCAAATGTCTTTCAGCTAATGCCATTCCTACACTTTGAGGAATCCCTTGTCCTAATGGTCCAGTTGTAGCTTCAACTCCTGGAGTAACACCATATTCAGGATGTCCTGGTGTCTTACTATCCCATTGTCTAAACCGTTTTATCTCATCTAATGATAAATCGAAACCTGAAAAATGCAATAAAATATATTGCAGTAGGGATCCATGTCCAGCTGATAAAATAAAGCGGTCTCTATTAAACCAATTTGGATTTTTAGGATTTATATTCATTACCTTTTTCCAAAGACTATAAGCCATAGAAGCTGCACCCATCGGCATGCCAGGATGTCCATGTTGAGCTTTTTCTACACTATCCATTGTAATTGAACGAATAGCATTGATCGATAATTCTGAAATTGAAGTACTTGTTTTCATTATTATTTTCCCTCCATAGTTTAGTATAATTTTTTTAAAGCGTTCTCATTGTAAAAATCTAGAAAAAAAGTGAATACATCAATATTGAGTATCCACTTTTTATTCATAGTAGTCTTATTTAATAGTTAACGTTATTTTGCTTCTTTTACTTCAGCAGTTTTCTTTTTAAAAGGTATTGCCATTAATGCAAGAATAACAATTAAACTCACAACGATAGCGATTGGTCCTGCATAGTTAGCTAATGTTCCAAAGAATAGACCACTAACACCAAAATCAGCATCAGAGAAGGTTGTACTTGCAAAACCTAAATCTCCTAATACAGGCATTAATAACAACGGTAAGAATGAAACAATTACACCGTTAACGAAAGAACCAGCTACTGATCCTTTGATTCCACCTGTAGTGTTTCCAAATACCCCTGCTGCAGCTCCTGTAAAGAAATGTGGAACTACTCCTGGTAAAATAACCGTACTTCCTACAGCCAGCATAATAGCTAAGCTAACAATTCCTCCTACAAAACTAGAGAAGAATCCGATCAATACTGCATTTGGAGCAAACGTAAAGATTATAGGAACATCAAGTGCTGGTTTAGCATTTGGAACCAATTTTGTAGAGATTCCTTTAAATGCTGGAACAATTTCTGCTAAAACTAAACGAACTCCAGCTAGGATCACAAACACACCAGCTGCAAAATTACCTGCTTGAATCAGTGAGAATACTAAGAAGTTTGTTCCTCCACTAAGTTCTGCTTCAATAAATTGAGGACCCGCAAATAGTGCAACAATAAAGTACATAACAATCATAGTAATTGCAATACTTACTGTACTGTCACGTAAAAAACCAAGCCCTTTTGGAAAGTTAATGTTTTCAGTAGAGTGTTCTTTATCCTTTTTAAAAATTCTTCCAACATAACCACTTACTGCATAACCTACTGCACTAAAATGTCCAAGTGCAACATTATCATTTCCAGTTAATTCACGCATAAATGGTTGAACGATGGCTGGCGATAAAGTCATAATAATACCTAACGCTACAGAACCCGCGATAATTAATGGAATTGTATTAAATCCAGCTACTGCCATTATTACAGCTAACATACAAGCCATATATAAGGTATGATGTCCTGTCAAAAAGATGTATTTAAATCTGGTAAATCGTGCAATTAGAATATTAGCAACCATTCCAAAGAACATGATTAATGCTGTATTTGTTCCATATTCTGTTAAAGCTAATGCAACAATAGCTTCGTTATTCGGAACTACTCCTGCGATATTAAAAGCTTCTTGGAACATTAAACCAAAAGGCGCCAAAGAGGTTTCTAAAATTCCTGCACCTGCTTGTATTACTAAGAAACCAACAAATGTTTTAATCGTTCCTTTTATGATATCTGACGATTTTTTCTTTTGCACTAGAAGACCAATAAGTGCAATAAAGGCTACTAAAATGGCGGGTTCACTTAATACGTCAATTAAAGTATTCATATTCTTTCTATCTCCTATTCATTTATCATTTTTTTTGAACTAATTTTATAGCATACCCTTTTCTTCAAGTGCTTTTTTAACTTTTTCTCTTAATTCATCAATGTCAATAATGCTGTCTAAAATAACAATGTTCCCTAATTGTTCTCCACCTTCAGCGATATCTTTAGCTAAGAAAAATATATCTGCATCTCCTGGTTGTGCAGAACTCAAGTCAGAATGAGAAACTTCTACATCTGTAACGCCTAACTCACCTAGTACTTGATTAATATTCATTTCCACCATAAAACTTGTTCCTAATCCTTGGCCACAAACTGCTAAAATTTTCATTATTCATCTTCTCCTTTTTTTATAATACTAATAATTTCTTCTGCTGTTTTTGATTCTTTAATTGCAGTTAATGTTGCATCATTGCTTAAAAGTTTAGTTATTTGTGCTAATGCTTTTAAGTGTGCTTGATTATCAATAGCGGCTAAACAAATAAAAATATCAATTTTATGTTCTTCTTTATCTAATAACAGTACGGGGGTCGTTGTTCTTAAAAAAGAAATACCTAAACTGTTTACCCCTTCTTCAGGTCTTGCATGTGGTATCGCAATTCCTTTACCTATATGGATATAGGTTCCAATTTCTTCGACATTCTTTATCATGGCATCCACATATTTTGACTGAACTTTATTGGATTCAACTAAAGGCTGAGCTGCTTTAGCTATTGCATTCTTCCAATCCATTTCTTCATTTGTAAATTGGATCATATCTTTAGTTAATAATTCTGAAAGCATTGGCTTATAACTCTCCTTTTCTATTTCTTTTAAATGGATAAGATCAACTATTTCCGAAATCATTTTTTTCTCTTCTTTTACTTCGGTATATTTATGAATTATTTTCATTAACTGATCCATTGAAATATTTTTTAAATTTAGTCTTGGAAATTGAGTAGCTACAGATTGAATAAGGTGATTTTTTTCTATATCCGTTAATAATGGCTTAACTCGATAAACAGGTTTGATTGAAATAACTTCGACTGTTGAAAAAATCAAATCATAATCAGTAATAGGTATATGATAAACTTGTTCAATAGAATGTACCCGCGAGAATTGAATGCTTGGAAACATGTCCTGTAATTGGGAACGCAACATAATTGAAGTGCTAATACCATTCGAGCAGACAATTAATGCATTTATTTTTTCTGGTTATTTTTCTTTGTTTTTCTCTAGATAACCACCAAAGTGTAATGTAAAAAAGCTTATCTCAGTTTCACTAATTATTTTTCCTGTCAAAGCTGACAAAGGATCCAAGGCTCTTTTTACAAATTCAAATAAATCAGCATATTCTGTCTTTATTCTTTTTATCATTGGATTAACCAACGGAATTTCAAATGTAATTCTAAAAAAGGCTGGAACAAGATGGTTATATAAACTACTTTTTAATTGCTTTTTATTGCTAATTGGCAATAATGTGCTTTTTTCAAATTCTTCGATAATTTGTTCAGCTAATTCTTCAAGAAAAGGATTTTCTTTGTCCTCTATTTCTTGTTGAGTTATCAATAATTGAATAGTTAAAAAATACGCAACCATTCTATTTTTTTCATCAAACAAAGAAATTGCCAATTGTTTCCCTTTTTCAAACAACAATTGTCTTTGCAACAATTGTTTTTCAAATTCAGTATACTCAAGCTTTGCAGTCTTATTCCTTAATTTAACAAAAAGAATATGCAGAATCATTTCGGCTTTTCTACTTTTAACGAGTTTCAAATGATTCTTTTTTATTAACTCTTCAACTGACTGTTGAACGAGTACAAGTTCTTCCTCTTTTCTCCATGCTTTTATGATTAAAATGATCAGTTCTTTCCCAAAAGGTTGTGATAGTAAATAATCGATACAATAAGAAGCAAATTGCCATTTACCATTCTCACTACCTTTTAAGTAGTACCCCTCCTTCCTTGAATATGCTAGGCTAATATCCCACTCTTCACAATTCAGCTTCGTTTTTTTCACATCAGTTAAAGCAGTATTTTTACTTACACCTAGCAATAATTGATAATGATAATTTGATACTGGCTCACTTCTTATATAGGTATACAAGTAAATTAAAAGACTTCGAGTATCTTCAGCTATAACGAATTGTTTTGCATTAATATCTAATGGTAAACCTGTTTGGATTCGCTTCTTTAATTTTTTATCTATAAAGAAATCTTGGTTCTCTATTTTAATCATAGGCAAGTTCATCATTTGCAATGTATCGTTAACTTTGTCTAAATCATACTGAAGTTGTCTTTCGGTTATGTTTAATCCTCTCATAACTTCAAATTTACTCATCTTATCATGTATCGTTATTTCTTCGAATAGCTTATAAGCTCTTTCATCAAACAAAAGAGTACCTCCTCTTCATAAATTAACTATAATAGTCTACTCGCTCTATATCAATTGGATTTAAACCCAACTTTTGTAATCGTTTTCTTGATTCATTGTGCTCACCTTAGTCTCTGTATGATTAAATTTATCCGCTTTCAACTAAATAAAGCGAGTCTAATCCTGATGAATAGTGGATTAGACTTGCTTTATTTTTTTCTAATTAAGTTAAATTTCACGCTCGATCTTTTATCCACCTAATGTAATATCTTGACCTTGATACCATTGCAGTGCTGCATGTACTTGATCGAGATTGTAATCCGGCCACATTTCTTCAGCTACATAAAAATCTGAGTAGATCGATTGGATCGGCAAGAATCCACTTAATCTTCTTCTGCCGCCCCATCGTATGATAAGATCCATTCTTGAGATATCTGAAGATGCAATATTTTTTGTGAAATCTTGTTTAGAATCAGAATCATTTTGTTTTATGCCATAGTTTAAATCCCAATTCCAGCCATAATTCACTAAAAAGTTGATTTTCATTAATCCTTTTCCGAATTTAGTCCGTTTAGTATAAGGGAGTAATTCTTTTGGAAACAGTGGGGAATTAGTATTTCCAACAACCAGCAGATCAGCATCCCTGTCTTTCAATTTATTGACCGCATCTACGCAAGCCTTTTGAAAAGCTTTTGTTTGTTCAGCTGGTCGCTTGGTGTTGTCTACAGTAAAACCATAAAAAGTCATTTCTTCAATGCCTAATTCTAAACAAAGATGATACAATTCTAATCCAGGTTCTATACCAAATTTGTAACCTTCTTGCTTTTTAAAACCATTTTCTTGAGCCCATCGTCTATTGCCATCTGGAATAATACCAATATGTTTAGGCAGACGTTTGTATGTTGCCATTTGATTTCCCCCTTTAACTCATCCTCTTATTATTGTAACTGAATTCGTATTAAATAAATAATAAATTACTTTATTCTATGAAAAAACCTCTCAAAATAATTTCTTTTGAGAGGTTTTTTTATTTAACTTTTTTATTTAACTCTTGTCTTTCACTATAAATGAACGAAGAGCATATCCAGTGATAGTCTTTTCTACTTTTTTATTTAAATACTTAAAGTTAAATGAATGGTTCATTTCGTTTGTAAAATATCTTAACGTAAACACTTCTTCTCCTTTATTCAAAAACATCTCTACCATTGAGCTTTCAATCAACAACCGTAATTCTATCAAATCATTTGTTAAAAAAGTTGTTCTTTCTTCTTTATTATTTGTCAGCCAATTTGTTCGAATAACGGTTAGTTTTTTGTTTACTGCTTGATAGTGGATCTCAATTTCATTTCTTAAATGGATAACAAAATCCATTGCTGCAGAACCCCACTCAATAAGAATATCTTGTTGGAGTGACGTTAACGTAAGGCTTTCATCTTGGATACTTTTGCTAACAACAGGATTTATTTCTCTTAAATGAGTTGTTTCAGCAATAGGGTATTGGATAAGTTTTCCATTCTCATATTTCACCTCTCTTGGGATCGACAAGGCATGCAACCAACCGTTCTTTCTAGTAGGCACAGCTGCTTCTACTTCTGGTTCCATCACACCTACCCATCCATATAGAATCGTGCGTCCAGCGTGATCATTAAAGGTTTGTGGCGCATAAAATTCAAAACCATGATCCAGTTCTTTAAAGGGTTGATTATCCTTTACAAATTTACCATCATGCAATTTCCCTGTAAAATAACCAGATTGGTAAATATTATTGTATTTTTCTCCTTCCGCTTTTAAACCTTGCGGAGAAAATGAAAATACATCTTTATCAGTAAATTTCAAAACATCCGGGCACTCCCACATGTACCCTAATGAGAGCGGTTCATCCAACAACGATCCAGTTAGAGTCCAGTCGATTAAATTAGTAGATTGGTACATTAATGCATCACCCGTTAAGGTTTCTTCTTTTTGTGCTCCTAAGATCATCCACCAGTTGCCATCTATTCCTTGCCAAACTTTTGGATCTCTAACATGAGCAGTATAACCTTTTATTGGGTGCTCTAAAACCGGTCCCTTTTTCTCAAAATGGATACCATCTTCTGAAATAGCTAAGCATTGATAGCTTTTGCGTTCTCCATCTTCTCCTCGAACGTTTCCAGTGTAGAATAGATACAGTTTTCCTTCAAACACAATGGCACTACCAGAGTAGCATCCGTCTTTATCATACCAATCAATAGGTTCCAGCGCTGGCTGATAAGTCTCCCAACGGATAAAATCTTTCGTTGTCATATGTCCCCAACTTTTTGACTGGTGTGTTGTATCCGTTTGATTCCATTGATAGAAGACATGATAAACACCTTTGTAATAAACGAGTCCGTTTGGATCATTTAGCAATCCATGAGGTGGTCGAATATGATAGGCCAACTCGTATTGCTCCATTTTATTGGTTTGTTTCATAAATCTATACGTCCTTTCAGCCTTCAATTTCTTCTCTCATTTTGTCGCTGTAACCAAATAAATAAGTTAATGTAAATGCTACAGCAATTGCGATAACATTACCTAAAATGTAGAGAAGGATTTGATCATTCAAGTAAAGTAGTGTTCCTGGTATAACGGTTAGAGACATACCGGTTGCTTCCAATCCAACTAAGTCTCCAAAGAAACCACCGACTCCACCACCAACTAGTCCAAAGACAAAAGGTTTAACGTAACGTAAATTTACCCCGAATACAGCTGGCTCCGTTATCCCTAAGAAAGCAGATAATGTTGAAGGATATGCTAATGCTTTTAATTTTTTAGATTTTGTTTTCATCGCTACTGCTAATGTTGCTCCACCTTGTGCTGCAACACTGGCTGTAATAATTCCGTTATATGGATTCACACCTGTATTTGCTAATAATTGAATTTCTAAGAAATTGAAGAGGTGATGAATTCCGGTTACAACAATCAATTGATTTATTGCACCTAGGACTAAACCAGCCAAACCAAATGGCAATCCTAATATCCAAATGGTTGCATTTAATACAACTTCTTCTAAAGAATGGAAGACCGGTCCAATAACAAATAACGATAAGATACTCATGATCAATAATGTCGCAAATGGCGTAATCAATAAATCTAATGTTTCAGGTACATATTTCCGGAGCCATCTTTCCAATTTTGCACCTACAAAACCAGCGATAAAGGCCGGTAACACGGTTCCTTGATAACCAACGACTGGAATAAAGCCAAACATCGTAATGGGGTCTACTGTTCCACCAGCTACTTCATAAGCATTTGGAAGAGAAGGATTGACTAACATTAATCCTAAAACGATCCCAATAACTGGAGATCCACCGAATACTTTAAATGAAGACCAAGCAACTAAAGCTGGTAGAAAAGCAAAAGCTGTATCCGTTAACACTTGAGTATATAATAAGAAATTAGGGCTGATATCTGTTGGTACCATTCCAAAAACGGCCAGAACTTGTTCTTGTGTTAACAATCCTCGTAATCCCATAAATAATCCGGTTGCAACTAAGACAGGAACAATTGGGACAAACACATCACCAAATGTCCGAATCATACGTTGAAATATATTCCCTTGTTTCTTAGATTCTTTTTTCATTTCACCCGTAGAACCTTCATTCACTCCTAAACCAACAACTTCTTCATAAATTTTATTAACGGTACCGGTTCCAAAAATAATTTGAAATTGTCCAGAATTATAAAATGCGCCTTTTACTTTTTCAATGCCTTCTACTGTATTCTTATCAATTTTATTTTCATCGTTTACCATGATCCTTAATCTAGTTGCACAATGAGCTACAGAACGAATATTTTCTTTTCCACCAACTGCTGCAATAACTTCCTTTGCTATTTCTTTATTATTCGACATGACTTTTCCTCCTTTTCATTTTTGGAACCGGTTTCTATTTTTAGTTTAACCGATTTCATTTAATTTGTCTACAAATTTACTTTATACTTTTAAATACTCTATAGTGCTCTAATTCTATTTTTTTACAGCGATATATTTATAAAAAAACCAACCCTATCTCCGTTTATCTAAGATAGGGTTGGTTTCAGATTATATTTCACTTTATTTTTTTAGATAACACTTTAAAACCATAAGGCTCTAAAGTGACTTCACCAGATAAACTTGTGCCATTCAAATGATCATTTACTGTTTCTGTTAAGCTAATTTTTTGTTCTTTTTCTGAAAAATTCATTACAAATGTAACATCTTCTTCTTCAGTTTCACGAGTTTGAACAGATACTCCTTTATCATGCTGAATGAATAATTTTGGTTTCAAATTCAGCTCTTCTATTATTCCTTCATAAAAGTCTTCATAAAAACTATGCTCTAATCGCCCACCAATATAGTATGCTTCACCTTTTCCATAAGCATGCTTCGTAATAGCTGGAGTATGAGCATAAAAATCTTCCTGATAAGTGCCTATAACCGTTGCATCCTTAACTTCCATTATAGTAGCGTACTCATTTAAGAGATAATTTTTACCTTTATACTGAATTTCATTTTTATCTGTAGGATAAAGTGTATCAGTTTCCAAAGGCTTCATTCCAAAAATTTCCTGTAATTGCTCAGGCCAACCTCCTAGGTAAGCTAAGTCATGTTCATCAACTAAACCAGTCATATAGCCTGAAATAAGGATACCTCCATTTGAGACAAAGGATTTTAACCGATTGATTGTTTCTTTACTCATTAAATACAACATGGGTACTACCAATAATTTATAAACTGAAAAATCTTGTTCTTTTGTAATCACATCAACTGGAATATCTCTTTCCCAAAATGAGCGATATTGTTTTTGGATTGTTTGTGGATATTGCTTTGTTTCTAATCCAAAGCCTTGTGCATGATCTAATGCCCAGTTGCTTTCCCAATCATATAAAAAAGCAACTTCCGCTGAACGCGTACTTCCTACAACATTGTCTAGTTTTTTGAGAACTGCTCCTACATCTGATACATCTTTAAACACTCTATTTTCTGGACTTTTATCGTGATCTACAACTGCTCCATGAAATTTTTCCGAAGATCCTCTTGATTTACGCCACTGAAAATACATAATACTATCTGATCCATGAGCTAGCATTTGCATAGAAGACAATAAGTGCATTCCCGGTCTTTTGGCTTTATTTACTGGGTGCCAGTTTACACCACTTGGGGTAGACTCCATCAAAATGAAAGGTTGTTGTTTTAAACTTCTATATAGATCATCAATAAAGGCGACTTTTGATGCGAGTTCCGCTGTACTTTCCCAGTCATTGTGCCAAGCAGGATAAGCATCCCAACTGATAACGTCAACATGTTTGGCAAACTTACTGTAATCCAAGCTTTGGAATGGAATCAAATCAGTAGTGTCTGCCATAAAGTTTGTTGTTATCGGGATTTCAGGTGTCAGCTCTCTCATAGGAACAATTTCATTTTCATAAAAATCTATTGTTTGGTCTGTAACAAATCGGTGCCAATCTAGGTTCAATCCATGTACTGCATTTTCTCCAATCGGGGAAGGAGATTGTATTTGAGACCAACTAGTAAACGTGTGGCTCCAAAAAGGCCCCCACCAAGCATCATTTAATGCTTTTAAGTCTGCGTTGTATTCTTTCTTCAGCCACTCTCTAAACGCTTCTTGACAGAGATCACAATGGCACTCTCCCCCATATTCATTCGATATATGCCACATAATCAATGCTGGGTGATCTCCATACCGTTCAGCCAGTTTTCGATTCATTTTTTGTGTTTTCTCTCTATAAACTTTTGAACTAAAACAGTGATTGTGTCTTGCTCCTTGAAGTTGTTTTTGACGATTTTCATTTACTCGTAACACTTCAGGATATTTTTCTGACATCCAAGCAGGACGTGCCCCACTTGGAGTTGCTAAAATAATATTGCCTCCATTTTGATGGATATCCTCAATTATTTTATCCATCCATTCAAACGTATAACTGTCTTCTTCTGGTTCCAAAGCACTCCATGCAAATATTCCAATAGAATACGTATTCGTATTCGCTAACTTCATTAAAGTTAAATCCTCTGCTAAAATATCCGGACAATCCAACCATTGATCTGGATTATAGTCCCCTCCGTGCAGTAAAAAATTTGCTTTAGTTACTTGCTTTTTCGTTCGTTCATTCATTTACTTATCGCTCCTTTCTGACTAACAGAACTAATTTTAGTATGTGTAATTTCTTTATTGTTTTTAAATCTCTGTTATCCCTTTGTTCCTCCCGCAGTTAAACCAGCAACAAAGTTTTTTTGCAATAGGACAAAGATAATAGCTACTGGGATACTGATCAATATAGCTCCAGCGGCAAATGTTGTATAACTTCCTCCTTGCACATCATTTACTAAGTTAAATAATCCAATTGGAAGAGTATAGGATTCCGTATTCCTCAAAATTACTGAAGACAATACAAAATCTCCCAATGGTCCAGTAAATCCATTCATTGCAACTACTGCTAACATTGGTTTTGCGAGGGGCATAATTATTTGTAAAAAGATTCGAGTAGGACCTGCGCCATCCATTCGGGCACTTTCATCTAAATCAATTGGTATGGAATCCATGTATCCTTTCATTAGATAAGTATTCATTGGTATTTGTCCTCCTGTATATAAAACGATCAGCAACCAATGACTGTTCATTAATCCTAACATTTGAGCTAATACATAAAGGGCTATCAAAGCTGAAAATTGTGGAATCATTTGCAATAACAGAAAAAGTGTTAAACCATTCTTCCTTCCTTTAAACCGGAACCTTGAAAAAGCATAACCTGTAAATGAAACACTGATAACCGTAAATATCATAGTAAAAACACTGATTTTCATTGAATTCATATACCATTGAACATATGGTAAATTTTTATTTCCCGCGAATAATTCTCTGTAATGATATAAAGTTGGATTTTCTGGAATTAGAGTTGTACTCACTAGACTATTTCCTGGATTAAAACTTGCTCCAACTGTCCAAAGTAATGGATAGATAATGGCTGCCATTACAATAACTAAAATCAAATACGTAAAGAATAAACGAGTGAACTTTTGTTTTTTTGCATTACTCATTATTATTCGCCTCCCTTGAACGAACTAGTTCGTCTAAATTGCCATAACGCAATAGTAATAACGAAGACAGAGAGTAAGATCGTCAGTGCAGCAGCTAAAGAATATTGGCTAGATTGCATGGTTAATTTATATATCCAAGAAACTAAAATATCTGTTCCTCCTGCAGTTGAACCAGGAACTGCAGGTCCGCCTCCATTAAAGAGATAGATGATATTGAAGTTATTGAAATTAAATGTGTATTGCGTAATAATAATTGGCGCGATAGATGTTAATAGTAATGGCAAGGTAATATGTTTGAATTTCCCAAAAGATGAGGCTCCATCAATCGTAGCTGCTTCATACAAGTCTTCTGGAATAGATTGAAGTACACCTGTAGTCACAACAAAAATATATGGAAATCCTAACCAACCTTGCATCATTAATAACGCGATCCTTGTCCAGTTCGCATTTGTCATCCAAGGGATAGCATCAAGTCCAAAACCAGCTAGAATAGTCGTATTAATTGCTCCGAAACTATCATTAAACATTCCCGCAAAAATCAAAATTGTTACAAATCCTGGTACTGCCCACGGCAATACTAATACAGTTCGAATGATTTTTTTTAATCGCAAGTCTTTTTGATTAACTAAAACAGCCATAAATATTCCTAATGCTACTTGCAATGTTGAAGCAACAACAGTCCATACAATTGTCCAACCTAGGACGTCTATAAAAGTTGAACGCCAAATATCCACTGTGAAAATATTTTTAAATGTGTCTAATCCTACCCATTGAACTAAATTTGCCGGTGGCGAATTATACAAATTGTAATTTGTAAAAGCTAAGGCAAAACTAAATAAAATCGGAAATATAACAGCGAAAATTAAGATGAATAAAGCTGGTCCACTGATAACATACGGATATCCTTGATCAATCAATTGATGGTATTGTTCTTTGATTGAATTTAATGGCAAGTTTTCATCACGTAATTTTCCATTTGCATAGGCGTCTCTTAGATTTATGTAATACAATGCAACGCCAAATACCGTTACTATAATAGCAATAATACCTTCCGCTAAAAGAAATATAGAGTTATCTCGAGGTACTTCCGTTCCTAATGTAAATAATCCCCAAAATCCCATATTCAATAAATCTGCAAAAGCTATACCAAAGGCAATTGCTCCAATCAAGAATACCAAACCTTTAACAATCTGCTTGTTATAAAATTGACCAATTCCTGGAATAATGGATAACGTTGTAGCTACTTTTCGGTGTTCCAATATTTTCACCCTCTTTTATTATTAAAATAAAAAAATGGGACAGCTCTTCTTAATTTAGAAAAGTTTATTTTTTCGCCCCATTTTCTTACTATTAATCTATTTTTTAATTTCCACTATGATTTGCTTCTATTTGTCCCTTTATCGTTTCAACAGCTTGTGTTAAAGCTTCTTTAGGAGTAGCTTTTTCTGTTGCAATGGTTTGTAGTGCTGAGTCTACAGGTAACCAAACTTCATTCATTTCAGGAATATTTGGTGTTAATTCTGAGTATTGAGATTGCTCTGCTACGGCTTGTGAACTTTCATTTTCTAATACTGCAGGATCAGTAGCTAAAGACTGTATAGCAGGTACCTCTAAAGTTTTTTCATAGCGAACTTTTGAATTTTCTTCATTTGCTAGGAATGTTACAAATTCTTGTGCTAATTCTGCATTTTCAGAATATGAACTAACGTTATAGCTTTTCACTCCAATAAATGAACTCATGTTTTCCCCATTTGAAAGTTTAGGTAACGCCATAACACCATAGTTAATTCCAGCATCTTTATACGGTCCTAAATTCCAAGGTCCTGAAATAACAGCAGCTGCTTTTCCTTCTGAGAAAAGAGAGTCTAAAACACTGATTCCTTGCTCTCCGATTATACCTGTTGGAAATAACCCTTCACTATAGAATTTTTGGATATATTCTGCCCCTTCAATTGCTCCTTTATTGTTGATACCAATATCAGACACATCATAATTTCCATCAGCATCTTGTCCAAAGACATAGCTGCCGTAACCACCTAAAACACTTTGTGCATAATATATTTGATCCCACAAAGCTAGCAATCCATAATTGTCCTCTTTTGTTAATTCTTTAGACAAATCAAACCAACCATCTATATCCGTTGGAACGTCTTCTTCAGCAATAATATCTTTATTATAATAAAGAACAGTCGTTTCAACTGCTTTAGGTAATCCATATACTTTGCCATCTACAATTTGTGATTGCATAGCTGATTCTGTGTAAAGAGATTGAGTATCTTCTCCAACTTCTAACTCTTTTAATAATCCTTCAGTTACCAAAGTTCCTACTTGATCTCCTGGAATAGTAACAACATCAGGACCCGTTCCTGCTGGTCCATCTAAACGTAAATCTTCATTTTGAGAAGCGTATGCTTTTTCTACTACTTCAATTGTCACATCATTTTCTTCTTCAAACTTTGCAACAGCTTCTTCAATACCTTCTGACTTATCTACATCTTCCCAAATAAGTAAATCATAATCATTATTATTTTTTTTATTAGTTGTATCTGATTCAGTACCGGAACTTTCGCTTGGACCACAACCAGCTAACGTTAATCCCAATGTAATAGCCCCAATTAAGCTAACAAATCTTTTATACTTTCCCATCCTTAAACACTCCCTCACACATTTTTTAAAGCAGTTTACGTTCAAAAAAGTGCAACCGCTTTCTAAAAATAATATATCACAACTTGTAAAAATAGTAAATAAAATATTTTACTATTTTTACAAGTTAATTTTAGTAAAACATTTTACCAATAAAAAAATAACCATTTATTCCTTTATTTTAAAGGGAATAAATGGCTTGCAAGTTGCTATTAGGTACTTTTCCGAATAATTAAATTTGCGCCCAAAATAACAGTTTTTACAATACGACGTTTTTCTATAATTCGTTCTAATAATAATTCAATGGCATTTTTGCACATTTCATGAGTATCTATAGCATACGTAGTTAATGGAGGTGAAATGTACTTTGTTACACTGATGTTATTCATACTGATCATACTCACACGATCAGGAACAGCTATCCCAATTTCATTTAAAGCTTGCAGACAACCAACAGCAATTGGATCAGCGGCAATAAAAAAGGCAGTAGGCAAGTTATCTCCAAGTTCAGTGATTGCTTGATTCATTAGTTCATAGCCTGAATCTACAGAGAATCTACGTTTACTAAAGATATATTCTTCCTTTAATAAGTTTTTATTCTCTAAATAACGTCTAAACTTCCGTTCTCGAATATCCATTTCATCTTCATCTGTATCAGGATTATGATAATTCCCACCTATAAATCCAATTTCTGTATGACCTTTATCAATAAAGAAATCAATTGCTCGTTCAGTTATACGTATAAGATCTGGTCGGACTGAATCATAGTGATCAGGATCTGGGGCAGTATCTAAAAACACTCCACACGATGTCAATTTTCTTAAGTGAGCTAATTCCTTAGAAGAAAAACCACCTATAGCTATAAATCCTTCAATGTTAGTTGGGATATTTTTGATTCCTTCAGTAATTTTATAAGTTATAAGTTCAATATTATTTTTTTTAGCTAATGTTTCAATTTCTAAACGTATTTGCTTAAAATAAACATCTTCTAGCTCTTCTTTATCTGTCAACCAATAAAGAAAAGCAATATTCTTTACTTGAGGTTGCACTATTTTTTTTCGGTAATTTAATTTATCGGCTGCTTCAAATATTTTTTCTCTTGTTTCATCCCCAACAGATAATTTGGGGTCATTATTTAATACCCGCGAAACAGTGGCGATAGAATAACCGGATTCCAGTGCAACTTCTTTTATAGTCGCCATTTCTTTCACACTCCTGATCTATTAATTGTATCTATTATCAGTATAGCCTAACGATTAGCTTTTTTAAACGAAATGATAGAAAATGGTTGTTTTTAGTAAATTATTTTACTATATACTTGAATCGTATATAATAGCATTACTTTTTTCATTTTATTTCTATTCAGAAACGAAAAGAAAAGAAAAACTCCTCAATAAAAAAATTAAGGAGTTTTTCTAGTTAACTGAATAGTCGACTCTCTAGCAATCAACTCATTAGGTAATTCAATAGTGATTAGTTTATCTTCACCTTCAATTAAACTAATAAGGTTCGCCACTGAAACTGAACCTAATTCTTCATATGGGTATTTTACAGTTGTAATAGTTGGTGTAACGATTGATGTAACTTCGTAGCCACCAAATCCAGACAATGAGAAATCTTCTGGAATCGTTAATCCTAATGTGTGCGCAGCTTTCATAACAGCTAACGCGATATTATCAGTCGCACACAAAATATACGTAGCCGTTGTTTCTGTCAATACACTCATCGCTTTTCCATACGCTTTTGAAAAGGAAAAACTTGTTTCAACAACTTCAACAGTCGTCTCTGGAGAGCTTTTCAACGCATCTAAAACGCCTTTTGATCTCAACTGCCCTACTGCCTCATCTTCTTCAAGGACGGTAAAATACAAAAATGTTTTGTGACCTAAATCAGTTGCATAACTTCCCATTTTAAACCCAGCTTCATACTCTTGATGAACGATCGTATTTAATCCATCTGCAGATTGTCCCAGTAGCAAAACCGGAATGTTGACGTCTGCTATAGCTTTTCGATGAGCTGGGGTTACAACTGTAGCCAAAAGGATGATCCCATCTACTTTTTGTTTTGCCAACGTATAAATATTTTCTACTTCACGTTTAACATTTTGATTTGTGTTTGTAATAATTAATTGATATTGTTTATTCCTTAGTTCTTCATCAATACTTGCTAAAATAGTATTGGTTGCAAATGAATCCAATCTAGGAATGATGGTACCTATCATCTTTGTTTTTTTCGCTTTTAAACTTTGCGCAAAAGTATTCGGTGCATAGCCGGTTTCACTAACAATTTGATCTAACTTGGCTCTCGTTTTTTTACTAACGGATCCGCCATTCAAATACCTGGAAACCGTACTTTTAGCTACCCCAGCTTTATGAGCGATATCTTTTATGGTCACCATCTTGTCACCCTACGTTTCTTTGATCTTTACTCATTATTTTTCTTCAATAGCCATCAACAAGCAACCCATTATTCCTGCATTATCTTCCAGTTTTGGAGTTACAATGTACTCATCTAAAGAAGGAGTCGCAACATAACCAGCCATCAATTGAGTAAATTGTTCTTTGATCATAGAGAGCAATTGAGTTTGTTTCATAACCCCACCGCCCAAAATGATTTTTTCAGGGCTAAGAATCAATGTATAATTCACTAGAGCTTGTGCTAAATAGAACGCTTCTATCTCCCAGACTTTTTTTTCTTCTGCTAACTCATACCCTTTTTTCCCATAGCGTTTTTCAATAGCTGGGCCTGCAGCAACACCTTCTAAACAATTTCCATGATAAGGACAAACACCTTCAAAATCATCGTCAGGATGCATGCTGACTAAAAGATGACCCATTTCAGGATGCCCAAAACCGCT
>NZ_JBEMBC010000052.1:0-18484 GCF_040274425.1 Carnobacterium sp. | reverse complement strand
GTAAATGCTGTAGCACCAAAAGTATTATCCTTTTTCCATTCCATAATTCCTGCAATAACTTGTGCAAATCCGCCATAAAAAATACCCATTGCAAAAATCATTGAATCCATTGGGAAAAATCCAGCGTTGTGAAGATTTAACAATACAGTAGTCATTCCAAAACCCAGTAGTCCAAGTGGAGCGGGGTTTGAAGTTATTTCCTTGAAGGTAACTGTTTTACCAAATTTATCTTTATCCAATTTGTAAATCTCCTCTAAATATAATAGTCGCAAAAAATTCGCGCGATTCTTATTATACAGAAGGTGGTCTATACAAGTCAAATAAATTCTGAATTAAATACTTTGAAGCTATTAATCGTATTTTCATACAAAAAGACCCCTGAAAATTAGATTTTTAGGTCTAATTTTTAGGGGACAACTTATTTTGAAATACATCTTTTTTTTATTAATCTTATTTTGTATAGTTGTCGAAGTAACCTTGAATATAAACGATAGGTGTTCCTTTATCTCCGCTGCCAGAGGTTAAGTCAGATAATGAACCGATTAAGTCTGTTAATCTACGTGGAGTAGTACCTTGCGCTTCCATCGTGCCAACTAGATCTTCCTTTTTATTCTGGATGTATTTAGAAATAGATTGTTTTAGATCTTCTCCACGAAGATGCGAGAAGTTATTGTCGGCTAAATATTTTAATTTCACTTCGTTTGGAGTGCCTTCAAGTCCTATAGTGTACGCAGGTGAAACAACTGGATCTGCAAGTTCCCAAATTTTACCAACTGGGTCTTTGAATGCCCCGTCGCCATATACCATGACTTCAATTGTTTTACCTGTTAGTTCTTTTAATTTTGCTTGAATACCATCAACAATTGGTTGGCAATTATTTGGAAAGAGTTTCAGGGTATCTTCGGTTGCTTTATTTGATCCAAGCAGGCCATAAGTTTCGTTAAAGCCGCTGCCGTTGATTGAAGATGTTAAGATATCATCAAGGCCGTATACTGTTTCAGCACCATTAGTTGATAAAATACGTTTTGTTCTAAAACGTGAATGTATATCACTCGTCAGGACATGTTTAGTATACGTTAAAATAGTTTTAGGATTGTTTGAGAAAATGACTTCGCAAGTTGCGCCTTCAGCTTCAATCAACTCTCGATAGTAATCGATATAATCGATCCCAGTAAAGCGGTGTTTTTTATAACCGAAATGCTCACGGAATTCAGCTTCAGTTAAAATATCTGTCCATGGATTCACACCTTTGACATCCAGTTCATCGATCTCAACAAGTTGGTTCCCAACTTCATCAGAAGGGTAGCTCAACATTAAGACGATACTTTTTGCACCTTTTGCAATACCGCGTAAGATATTTGCAAAGCGATTACGGCTTAATATTGGGAAAATGACGCCGATTGTTTCATCACCGAATTTTGCTTTGATATCTTCAGCAATATCATCAATTGATGCATAGTTTCCTTGTGCGCGTGCTACAATTGACTCGGTTATAGTAACAATGTCCCGATTTTCAAAAGAAAAGCCTTCATTCTTAGCTGCATTTAAGACAGTCTCCACTACAATTTGTTCAATATCGTCGCCTTTATTGATGATTGGACCGCGAAGACCGCGTACTACTGTTCCTACTGTGTTTTCCAATATGATCTCTCCTAATATATTGCTTTATAAAAATAGGCATAAATATTTACACACTATACACTTATTATACCTTTCTGAATGGCTAGAAGTAAAATAGAATAATATACTAGATGAACATAGCGAGTTATTGAAAAAGCGCACTTCTTTTAATTATTCAATTGTTCTTATATTTCTGTTTCAAAATATTCTATCTCATACTCCGTTAGTGAAAACGTAGATTTAAACTCATTGGTACTCAAAAGGAGTTTGTGTACCATGAGTTAATAGTATTATAAACAAAGAATTAAGTTGATTAACATAGGTTTCGGGGACGTACATAGTTTAAATGCAATTTAGCATGTGTGGTATAATTACTAGGCGTACTTTAAACAAAAGTAGACTTAAAAGGACCTATTTAATTATAGAAACTGAAATCAGTAAATAGTTGAATGGTTCAACGTTATATATAATTTATCAAAGGGGAATATTAGATGAATTTAAAAAAACAAATCAGCCATTACATACCTTATAATATTCAAGAAGCTAAAGAACAAGCAGTAATCCTAAAATACATGAGTACGTTTGAAAACTTACTAACGCGTGAAAATGAATTTGCGCATTTTACAGCTTCAGCTTGGATCGTTAACCCTGAGCGCACAAAAGTCTTAATGGCCTATCACAACATCTATCAATCATGGTCTTGGATCGGTGGACATGCAGATGGCAATGCAAATTTATTAGAAGTGGCTCTGAAAGAAACAACAGAAGAAACAGGATTGATGAATATTAGTCCTTTAGCAAACACGATTTATTCGTTAGAAATTTTAAGTGTTCCGAGCCATATGAAAAAAGGCATTCCTATAGCAACACATCTGCATTTAAACATAACCTATCTGATTGAAGCAAATGAAACGGAACGAACAAGGGTAAAAAAGGATGAAAATAGTGCAATAAAATGGATGAAACTCGAGGATGCTGTCGAAGCTTGTACTGAGCCAGAGATGAAAGTCGTTTACGAAAAATTGAATAACAAATTAAAAAACTATAAATAAAAAGCTGAGTTACAATTTCTTCTATTAAGTAATAATAGAGAGAAATGTTACTCAGCTTTTTTTAGTTGTATTTAGTCTTCGTCTGATTCGTTCATTATGCCGACTTTCTCAAATAAATAAAAGGCGAGGCTTAGAATAATTCCGACTACACTCGCAAGAATCATCCCTTTTAATTCGATTCCCGCAAAATTAACCGTTAATCCACTTAAACCAGCAACAAGAACGATAGAAGTTAAAATCAAATTTTTTGATTTGCTATAATCTACTTTAGATTCCACTAATAAGCGCAATCCACTTGTCCCAATCATTCCGTAAAGCAAGAAGGTTACTCCACCAATCACATTTCCTGGAATCGTCGAGATAAACGCTGCTAAAGGTCCGATGAAAGCCATGCAGATCGAAAAGATGGCTGCTCCAGCGATTACTCGAACGCTGTATACGCGCGTGATAGCCATTACTCCAATATTTTCTCCATAAGTTGTTGTAGGCACCCCGCCAATCAGACCAGATAAAGCAGTGCCCAAATTGTCGGCGAATAAAGAGCGATGTAATCCAGGATTTTTTATCAGATCATGGCCAACAACATTTGAAGTGACGACCTGATGCCCGATGTGTTCAGAAGTTAAGACGAGAAGAACCGGAAGCATCGTTAGTATTGCATTCACATCGAATTTTGCCCATTGAAAATGGGGCATGGTAAACAATGACGTTTCCGTTAAAGGTGTAAAGTCGACCATTCCAAAAGCTGCAGCAGAGATATATCCGACAACGATTGAAATTAAAATGGGAATAGTGGATAAAAATCCTTTAAACAGTACTGAACCTAAAATTGCTACACCTAATGTAATGAAAAAGACAATGAAGTCTTGCGATGAGGCCGTTTCGGTCATCAAGTTTGCGCCGATTGAACCGCCTTGAACGGTGTTTCCAGCTAGTTCCAAACCAATTAAAGCAACGACTGCACCCATTGCTGCTGGTGGAAGAACAATGTTGATCCATGCTGTACCTACACGTCGAATGAATAAGGCTAAAAGACAACCAATAATCCCTAAGACGACAAAACCTCCTTGAGCATAAGCAAATCCTTGATTCGCAATAATAATACTTGCAGGTCCAATGAAGGCAAAACTTGAACCAAGATAAGCAGGGGCTTTTCCTTTAGTGATAAGAATAAATAATAACGTAGAAATTCCGTTCATTAACAAAACAATACTAGGGTCAATACCAAAGATGATGGGCACTAGTACTGAAGCTCCAAACATAGCAAATGTATGCTGCAAACTTAACGGAATGAGTAATTTTACAGGGACCTTTTCATCTACTTGAATAATTTTCTTGCTTGACATCTACGATTCCTCCTATTTTTGGGCACAAAAAATGCCCTTTTGAATGGTGTATTCGCAAAAGGACCTCAGGTATCGTATCATAATTTGACTTGTTACCCTTTTTAATCTCTCTGGATTAATTTAAAAGGACTTTGCTTTGATTTATTCTAGCAGTAAAGGATAGGAATTACAATAAGCTATTGATTATTTAGATAGAAGAATGAGATTTTTGAGTAAACCCGTTAGTAAGGTACAGCGGAAGAGTGTTTTATTGAAAAGTTTAAAATACTTAACTATTGTGGTAACTGATTTAAGAAAGACTCGTGTATACTATTAGTAAACAGACAAAGGTAGCAGATCGTTACACCTATTGGAGGGGAATAGTGTGAGTCAGCAGGGAAAAAAATTAAAGGAACATTGGCAACGAACAACTGCTCTATTTCTAATCAGTCAGACGATATCATTGTTTGGTTCTTTATTAGTCCAATATGCCATTACTTGGTACCTTACGTTGAGAGAACAATCAGGCGTAGTCATGATGCTGGCAGTTATTTTTGGTTTTTTGCCGACTTTCTTCCTGTCTCCATTTGCAGGTGTGTGGGCGGATCGCTATAATCGAAAAAAACTCATCATCCTTTCAGATGCAGTGATTGCCCTCTCAACTTTACTCTTGATTTTCCTTTTTCTAAGTGGTTCTGGTTCTGTAGGGGCTTTACTGTTTGCATCAGCTATTCGAGCTTTAGGCGCAGGGATACAGACACCAGCAGTTAGTGCAGTATTGCCCCAAATTGTTCCAGAAGAAGAACTCACTAAAATAAATGGAATCAATGGAAGCATCCAGGCAGGTGCCATGTTGATTGCACCAATGGCGAGCGGAGCATTATTAAATTTTGCTTCAATGGAAGTTATTTTTTCAATTGATGTTCTTACTGCAATACTGGCTATAGTCATGTTGCTCTTTTTCTTAGATATTCCTACACATAAAAAAGCGGAACAAATTCAAGTGAATTCTTATTTTACAGACTTTAAACTAGGGTTTTCTTACATTGATAATCAAGCATATTTGAAAAAATTATTTCGTTACTTCTCACTGGCTTATTTATTAGCTGCTCCAGTTTCTTTTTTAACACCATTGCAAGTGACGCGAACCTTTGGGGAAGACGTATGGAGGTTGACCACAATTGAGGTGGCCTTTTCAATAGGGATGATACTGGGAGGCTTTTTAATAGCCTTTTGGGGAGGTTTTAAAAATCGAATGCACTCGATTACTTTTTCTATCTTAGTGATGGGTGTATGCACGGTTCTTTTAGGAATGATTCCTAATTTCTTGGTATATTCGCTCCTTATGGCTGTCTTTGGTATCGTTATGCCGCTGTTAAATGCACCGACAATCGTAATATTGCAAGAAAAGGTACCAGAGGATTATTTAGGAAGAGTATTTGGTGTACAAACCATGATTGCCACAGCAATGATGCCGTTGGGAATGTTAGTGTTTGGGCCACTTGCAGATCTCTTCCAAATTGAATGTCTTCTAGTGATTTCTGGTGTATTGTTGTTTATCCTGACGTTATTTATGTTTAAAGATGAACAACTTTTGAAAGCTGGTGTACCCAAAGAAGAGCATGATTAGATCTCAATTGAAGATTAGAATGCATCCTATCTTCTGACAAAGGATGCAATACGGGCGATAAAGCTTTATACTAATGGAAGATAATAATTTGAAAAAGCTTGTGGAGGGTTAATAAGATGAACAATAATGATCGATTAGTAAGGTTAAGATACGCTTTAGATATTAAAGATACAGAGATGGTAGAAATTTTTAAATTAGGTGGATTAGAGTTAACAAAAGAAGATGTAAAGAAAATGTTGACTAAATCAAAAAATGAAACTTCTGATGATGTAAAAAAAGAGGAATTTCAAAAAAATGATTACGTAAAAGACTGTTCTAACCAAACGTTAGAATCTTTTTTAAATGGTCTAATTATTTTTAAAAGAGGTAGACAAGAAACTGCAGAGAACGAACCAGAAAAGTCAGCTCCAATGCTGATAAATGATAAAAATGTAAATAATATTCTGCTTAAGAAAATTAAAATTGCTCTTTCTCTTACAAGTGAAGATATGTTAGGCGTTTTAGGAAACGCCGGAGTACAGATTTCAAAAAGTGAATTGAGTGCGGTTCTTAGAAAAGAAGGGCACCGAAATTACAAAGAGTGTGGCGATCGATATGCCCGAAACTTTTTAAAAGGTCTAGCCATAGCTTGGCGCGAATAGCCAGTTGATTGAAAGTGCCTACTCTAACTTCATGAAGCAAATACAAAAAGCCGACTCATGATTTGATTGAATCAAGGAGCGTGATGATATGGATATAACAGATGTTTCTTACCAACGTTTGCATGCTCAGAGAATTGAAGGAGAGCACTGTCAATCGGCTGTAGAAACTGTAGAATGGATGGGTGCTATTCAAGCACAAGATTACAACCTGGCTCTTTGGGCTATTGGACTGCGAACACCAGGAAGCACTAAATCAGAAGTGGAGCAATCTATTTTCGAGAAAGAAATTGTTCGAACATGGATAATGCGTCACACTATTCATTTTGTTTCTTTGCAAGATGTTCGATGGATGCTTGAACTTTCATCTGAACGCATGATAAAGAAGTACTTAAATCATGTAGAAAAGAATACAGGATTAACTCTGAAACAGTTAAATCAAGCTACAGAAATCCTTTACCTGGCTTTAAAGAAGCACCAACAATTAACAAGACCTGAAATACGAGTAGTGCTTGAAGATGCAGGGATCCCTACTGGGCAACAAGGTTTATATCATATTTTATGGTATGCAGCTCAAAGTGGCATGGTTTTTATCGGACCAATGAAAGGTAAGCAGCAAACGTTTCTATTGATAGAAGAGTGGATGCCAAAAAGCACACCCCTTACTCAAGAGGAAGCCTTGAAAAAATTAACGATTCGTTATGTAGCAAGTCATGGACCAGCTACCGTTCACGACTTTTCTTGGTGGTCAGGACTACCCGTCTCCGCTGCTAAAAAAGGTATGCAATTAGCGCATAAAGAAGTTTTTAAAGAAATACGCAATAAAAAAGAGTATTGGTCATCCGTAAACGCTCTAACAGCCAGTAATGGTGATGGAATGAATTTAACCTTTTTACCAAGTCTTGATGAATACTTGATAGGGTATAAAGATCGTACTGATGTCATTTCTGCAGAAACGTATGCAAAAATTGATCCCCAAAAAAATGGTATCTTCTTTCCTCTAATCGAAAGTGGCCAGGTTGCGGGCAGTTGGAAACCAGAACATAAAGCCGCAGTCATTGATTTGACTATTCGATTGGTACCAACTGTTACTATCTCAAATGAGCGTCTAAAAATAGCAGCTGAACAGTATTGTTATTTTTTTGAAAAGTCACTAGGTGAACTTACGATTGAAACCATTCTATAATATAAAAAATGGCAGTCTGAATTTCTGTACTCAAAAGCAGAAGTTCAGAAGGTTTTTTTTGATACGATTAATAAATTCATAGAGAAAATACATTGATTATAAATAATAAACCACTATAATTGAAAAGGATGTAAAAATAGGACATTAGTTTCGAGCAAGATGTAATTGAACTTATTTATTCTTAATAGTAGTTAGAAAATAAAAGCCGTTAGTACGACAACAATCGTCTAACTTTTTTTTGTTTAAAAAGGCAAGCTGCTAAAATCCAGCAATAATACAGGGGGAAAGCATATGAAAAAAACAGGATTTGATCCACAGAAGTACATTGAAGAACAATCAAAATATATCCTAGAACGAGTAAATGACTATGATAAATTATATCTTGAATTTGGTGGCAAACTGATTGGTGACAAACATGCTAAACGTGTATTACCAGGGTTTGATGAAGATGCAAAAATCAAGTTGCTGCAAAAATTAAAAGATCAAGCTGAAATCATTATCTGTGTCTATGCTGGAGATATCGAACGCAATAAAATTCGCGGTGATTACGGCATTACTTATGATATGGATGTATTAAGATTAATAGACGAACTAAGAGGATACGGATTAGAAGTTAACAGTGTAGTCATTACTCGCTATAACGGTCAACCTTCTACAAAACTGTTTATTAATAAGCTAGAAAGAAGAGACATCAAAGTCTTTACACATGCTGCAATTGAAGGGTATCCATCTGATATCGAAAATATTGTAAGTGACGAAGGATTTGCAAAAAATGACTACATTCCAACAACTAAACCAATTGTAGTGGTTACCGCTCCTGGCCCAGGAAGTGGAAAGTTAGCAACCTGCTTAAATCAGCTTTATCATGAACGTCACCAAGGAAATACAGCCGGATATTCAAAATTTGAAACATTTCCAGTTTGGAATGTTCCATTAAAGCATCCGCTTAACATTGCTTATGAAGCAGCTACTGTAGACTTGAAAGATGTAAATATGATTGATAGTTTTCATTTTGAAAAATACAATCAAGTAGCTGTTAATTACAATCGCGATCTTGAAACGTTCCCTGTTATTAAACGAATTATTGAAAAAATTACTGGTAAAGAATCGGTATACCAATCTCCAACAGACATGGGAGTTAACCGTGTGGGGTTTGGTATTATTGATGATGATGTGATTAAAGATGCTTCAAAACAAGAAATTATTCGTAGAAGTTTTTCAACAGAATGTGATTTTAAAAAAGGTTTGATTGATGAAGAAATTCTTAATCATATGAAATTAATTATGGAAGAAGTAGAATTGAAAAAAGAAGATAGAGTTCCTGTGGCACCTGCTCGTAAATATGCTGAAAAGATAAGAGAACATTCTGAAGTTACAGACATGCCTGCAGTTATCGCATTTGAATTACCAGATGGCCAAATTGTCACAGGGAGAACGACGGAGTTAATGGATTCATGTTCTACAGCTATTTTAAATTCGATTAAAGTTTTGGCTAAGATCTCTGATGAAATCCATTTGTTATCTCCAAATATTTTAGAAACTATTCAAAATTTAAAAGTAAATGATCTTCATAGTAAAATGACGGCATTGAATGCAAATGAAGTTTTGATTGCTCTTGCAATTAGTGCAGTAACGAATCCAACGGCTCAATTAGCTTACAATAAACTAGCTGAGTTGCAAGACGTTCAAGCACATTCAACGGTGATGTTGAATAAAGATGATGAGCAAACTCTTCGTAAATTAGGATTGGATATTACATGTGATCCATTCTATCCATCAGAAAATTTGTATTATATTTAAACATAAAAAGGGGGTGAGACAGAAGTCTTACTCCCTTTTTCGTCCTTCTAAAAATTGTAGTTCAATTAAATGGACAAAAAAAATAAGTATTATAGAATAAAGAAGTAAAGAGAAAATACAACTAAGTATAAAAATGAAATTTGGTGATGACTATAAACGGATTCCGGCGACCTCAAAACAAAGTGGTAAGGGTGTTGATGTTTTACCAGATCTCTATATGTTTACTGTTCAAATCGTTAATTTATTTTTTATAGAGTATCCAAAAACAAATAAATTCGTAACTGTAAGCAGTCGTTTGTGTCTAATTGGTATGGTTAGTATTCCTGTTTTATCAATTTTAGCCGTAATATATGGCATCTTTCTTTTTCCTTGCAAATCATACAAAAAAAAGAAGTCAAATCCGTTAAAAATTACGCATAATTAGTTATAAGTAGAAAAAGTAGCCAAAACTCAGTTATTTTGAGTAGTAGTTACTTTTTTTGCTGTGTATTTTTAGGGTATTAAAAATAAAGGTAGATAACGTACCTGACATGAAAGCGTTACAATTATGTTGTAGTAAATAAAGGAATTCTATATAATTAATTTTAAGTAATAATGATATGAGTTTTTGATGTGAAATTTTGAGTATTTAAAGAAATGAGGGTGAAGATGGACTGGAATAAGGAAATACAAGGCTTAGAAACTGATTTTTCTTCCTATATGGAAAGCGGAATTTACATCCATGATGGAATGAAACTGTTATTTAGCAAAAACAAAGAAGAGTTGTTTCCTTCAGCAAGCATTATTAAGCTTCCTATTTACCTCTACTATTATGAACAAGCAATTCAAGGCAGACTCAATTTAATGGATAGAGTGAATGTATCAAACAAAGGGCGTGCTAATGGATCTGGAGTAATGCACGTTTTGACCTCCATTGAAGACTGGAGTGTTGAAGAACTCTTACAATTAATGATTGCTGTTTCAGACAATGAAGCGACAAATCAGTTGATTTCTTATGTAGGGTTAGAGAATTTACAAGCATGGATAAAAGAAAAAACATGGAGTGAAGAAATAGCTTTAAGACGATACTTAATGGATTATGAGTCTGGTTTAGTCAATGAAGTGACACCACAAGGAGCTGTGTCAGTTTTAAAAGAAATCATGGAACTTGGAAGAAATTATCCATTATGGAAAAACCAGATAGAAAAACCATTTTTATTGCAGCAGTTTCGAACAGGCCTTCCAGGTTATTTAGATGAGAGAGAGATTCCTGTTCTAGAGATGTTAAATAAAACTGGCGAAGACAATGAGATTCGTCATGATGTTGCTTTATTTCGGTATAACGATCGAGTGGTGTATATTGCTGCATTAAATAAAAATGTAAAAGAAGAAGCAAAAGCAATCGAATGGATGCAAGAATTAGGGAAATTAGCGTTTGAATTTTTAACGAATGCTGACTAATTATCATCCTTCTTGCTGATAGAATTGAAAAATTGGCAGTAAGGGGAGAACAACTAAATGAAAAAAATGGTTAATGTTGCTACAACTTTTTTATGGTCAAAAAATAATGATCATGCGGTTCAGGAAAAAATAAAAAAACAACAGACAAAAAAACAGTTTTATACATTATCAGATGAAGAGGTTTTGAACCTTTATAAGGATCGTTTGGTAGATTCAGAATTGCTTTATGGGGATGTTGTTGAAGTCGTTGAAATTGCAGGAGAATACGCAAAGGTAACTGTTCCAAAACAAGCTTTTAAAAATGAACCTAAGGGATATCCAGGCTGGGTGATAGCTAAAGACCTTGTTCCTGTACCGCAGGAATGGTCAGAAGAATTAGAACAAATTGCTGTCAATCAACCTACAGCAAAAATCCTATTTACCGAAGATAAACAAAGTTTTCAATTCGTTTCGATAGGGACGATGTTATCTTTAATGGAAGAGACACCTAGTCAATACAAAGTTATTACACCAGATGGGATTGGATTTGTAGCAAAAGAAGATGCTCATTTAGTTGAAAACTCTTCAATCAATGCTGCTGAACAACTAATTGGTCTGGCAAAATCATTTTTAGATTTGAGATATGTTTGGGCAGGAACAAGTGCTGCTGGATTTGATTGCTCCGGATTTGTCTATACCTTATTTCGAACGTTTAATATTTGGTTGAGTAGGGATGCTCAAGAACAAGTTTTTGAAGGAGAAGCTCATTCCTATGAAGAAGCAATGCCTGGAGATTTGTTGTTTTTTGCTTACCAAGAAGGCAATGGAGAAGTTCATCATGTAGGTATTTATTTAGGAGAGGATCAAATGATCCATTCCCAAACTCCCGGATCAAAAGTAATTATAACGAAGCTTGAAGGGACTAAGTACCAAAAAGAATTATGTGCAGTCAGGCGTTTTTTTTAAAAGTGGAAAAATATAAAAAGAAAAGGAAAGGGTGAAAATAAATGAACTATCAAATAAAAAGTGTAGGAATACTTAGTTTAGCCGTTTTATTAACAGCATGCGGAGGTACAGAAACAAACGGGTCATCAACGGAAAGCAATTCAGCTGATGGAGATAAAAATTTAGCAGATACTCAAGAACTGAGGTTAACCGCAGCGTCAGAAATCCCCTCTATGGATACAGCTTTAGCAACCGATTTAACAAGTTTTACCGTTATGAACAATGTATTTGAAGGACTATATGTTCTAGGACCAGATGCTGAGCCTGTCTTAGGTGTGGCAGCTGAAGAACCTACTATTAGTGAAGATGGAAAAACGTACACTTTTAAGCTACGAGAAGATGCAGTTTGGTCCAATGGAGAACCTGTAACTGCGGATGATTTTGTCTATGCCTGGCAAAAAGTTGTGGCACCTGAAACAGCCAGTGGATATGCATATATGTTTGACGGATTAATTCAAAATGCTACTGAAATTATCAATGATGAAATGGATCCAACTGAGTTAGGTATTAAAGCGTTGAGCGATACCGAGGTAGAGATTACATTGATGCAGCCCACATCTTATTTTGATCAATTATTGACTTTGCCGTTTTTCTTTCCTCAAAATAGAGCATTTGCCCAAGAACAAGGGGATGAATATGGCAGTACGAATGAAACATTAGTTTATAATGGGCCTTTTGTATTAGAAGGATGGAATCAAGCAAGTAGTGTTGGATGGACGTTTGAAAAAAATGAAGATTATTGGGATGCTGACTCAGTTGTTTTAGACACGGTGACAGTAGATGTAATCAAAGAAGTGACAACTGAGTTGAATTTATTTGAAAATGGCGATACAGACATTGCCTTTTTATCTGGGAATTTTGTTTCTCAATATAGTGATGACCCTAATTTTCACTCTTCACTAAATGCGACAACATTCTATATTGAGATGAATAATTTGAATAACGAGGAAGAAACAGAATTAAGTAATGCAAATATTCGTTTAGCGATTGCATCTGCAATTGATAAAGATGGTTATGTTAATAATGTTTTACAAGATGGATCAGCGTCTATCGATGGATTTGTTCCAGCTGGTTTAGCAAGTAATCCAACAACAAAATCAGATTTTCGTGAAGATGCTGGGAATCTCTTGCCTTATGATTTAGAAAAGGCTACAGAAGCTTGGGATGCGGGGTTATCTGAATTAGGAGCAGATAGTATTGAATTAGAGTTGATTACCTCAGATACAGAAGATTCAAAACGTTTGGCTGAATATTTGCAGGACCAATTGCAAAAGAATTTACCAGGACTGACTGTTACATTGAGAAGTATGCCTTTCAGTATGAAATTAGAAACAGTGCGTGAAGGAAACTATGATATGGCTGTCAACTCATGGATCGCTGACTTTGCAGATCCAATCAATTATATAGAACGTTTTGATACAGACATCAACCGTATGAATTATTCGAACCCAGATGTAGATGCTTTAGTAGATACAGCAAAGGCAACGTTTGATGATGACGAAGCACGTTGGGAAACACTAGTAGAGATTGAGAAGGTTTCTTTAGGTGAAGATGCAGCTTTGGCACCGTTATACCAATCAGCTGATTCTTATTTATTGAATCCGAATGTTAAAGATTATTATAAACGTGTTTTCGGTCCGGATAGTTACAAATGGACATGGATAGAAGCAGAATAAGCAAAAAAATAATAGAAAAGAAGTAGTCCTGTTTTTTAAACAAGGTGCTGACCCCTAAAGTTAGAGTTTTTATTATATAGCTGATTGGCTGGTTTGAGTTCGGTATTCGACCGGACTTAAGCCAGCCAATTTTGCTTTTGATTGAACGTGAATATACCAATTAATATCCTCGAATGCAATAAATTCATTTTCTTGTTTATGCTGATGAATTACATTAGCTACTCCAGAATATTGAAGGTACAATGTTTCTTGAATAGCGTCCCAATCTTTTTTACTGACCATAACCGTTTCACTTTCTTCATTGTTACCTATTATGTGAACGGGTTCATTGGTTTGATTGACGTCTTTCAATAATTGGTAAAAGACTTTTCTAGCTTGGCTAGGATTTACAATAGACATAAGCTATTCCTCCTTTTAGTTTCTTTCGAGGCTGGGACAAAAGGTCTCTCAAAAAATACACTCCCAAAATATGAACTATTTTGTTCAGTAGTGGGAGTGTATTTTTCTATATATTTATTAAAACTAACGAAAGTGGGACTACCTTTTTCACAAAAATGTTTTTGTTCCAACCTCATTGTAAACACATGAAAATGCTTAAAAGTATGTATCAAGAATATTGTCATGACTAGGTTCTTTATTCACTCAAATGATCAATATACCGTTTAGCCTCAAGTATTCCTGATCCTGTGGCATTTCTGTATTCGTTGACAGCTTTAATTTTTTCGCCTTCTAAAATAAGTTTTAAAAGAGTTGATTTCAATTCATTATTTATCGGGTCAGGTAATCCAACTTGTTTAGCGATGTCATCTATCGTTCCTTTCATTCGGGCTATATCTTCTCTTAACTGAATAATGCTTGCAATAAGGGACAGTATTATCCCTGCAGTAAGTATCCATAATAGTGTATTACTCATTTTTTTACTTCCTCCATTAGTTTATGTTCATGTCATTTTATTTCTAGTTTCTCATAATAAAAAGTGCTATGAACAAAAAATATAGTAAACAGAATACACGAAATCACATAAAGTCAGGTATATAAAATCTTATTAAATCGAAGGTATATGTATATAGTTTTTAATAGGTAAAATTTAATCGACACTGATAATAGGCAACGAAAAAATAATCAGATCAATACTTGGTAAAAATATATCCTGGTTAGACTCTTATCAGATAGTTAATTAGTTTTAATTATTTTTTTAGCTCTAAAAGTATCGGAATTATATTTAATAAGATTGATACAACCGTTAAAATCCATAGGGCAGTTGCCATAGTAGGTACTACATCTAATAAAGCAGCCCAATCTTTTACCTTTACCCAATCGGATATCATGCTGTACCCTGCAACAAGCGTCAGTGCTGTGAATGACAATCCCATTGCCATTGCTAATTTATAACCTTTGCCTACTTTATATAAATAAAGATTTAAAACAGTTGCTACTATAGCAATAATTCCTAATACTAGAAACATAAATATTCCTCCAATTTTTTGATTTGTATTCAGTGTTATAAGTATCTTATTCTAAGTATTATGACTTATCAATATATGAAATTCTATAAAGTAATGTATTAAGGTATTTTTAATCAGTATATCTCAAGGAGCAAATCCATAATATAAAATTTCAAAGATCGGTTGTCCCAATATTAAGATTCCAACTAATGCACCTACATAAAAAAATTGGAAGATTCTTTTCAATAAGGGGAATTGATCTTGTGCGCCTATTTTTTTTATTCCATACCATGCAAAAATAACTAACTGGGGTATAAATAACACAAAATAGGAAGCAGTAACAAATGTGGAAAATTTTTCATATGTTTGAAACCCTACATTTTGGGTAGTCATTAAAAAGACTAATTTTTCAAACCAAAGAAAGAGAAAAGACAACTGTAAAAGAGATGAAAAAATAGTAATGCTATAAGAAATGTAATTCTTTTCCTTTCTGACTAATAAATAAATACTTCCGATATAAACGATTCCCACTACGATAGCGTAAAATGGTTGCATTGCAAACAAGAATACCGCCTCTTTTCTTTAACTAAACACCATTAATTTTATCCCATTATACTTAACACACATATTCTTAAAAATAGTTTTATTTATATAAAGTAGTATATTCCAATAAAAAAGATTATTAATCTCACTTTTTTTGTTTATTTTTTGTGATAGCTATAATAATCATAAGAAAGCAAAATATTGATAAACCTATACCCATCTAAAAACCTCCTTCTACTTTATTTACTAATCTTATTTTTTTTAGATAGTAATGAAAAAATACCTAATATAATACTTACGAATACAATAATATATAATTCTTTGTAAGTAATACTAATGATTGAATTGTTTCTTACAAAGAAATACTTATATAAAATTAAAAGAAGAAAAAAATTTGCCATAAGGTTCGACGTTTTTTTAAAAAAAATTTGTATAACATTAAAGTAACTTTGCTTCACATGTAACCATCCTCTCAACTATAGAAAAAACTTACTTTGTCTCTAGTATTATCTCTTATCTTAATTGAAAAGTAACGCACCCTTTGATTTACAACTAGCAACCATTGGTTTACATTTATCAAAGAAGGACTCTATTGTTTAAAAAGCAATAGAGTCCTTCTTACATTAAACACACGGTTCTACATAAAATCATGTATTGAGGAAATTGCTTTGATAAAATTTTTGACCTTATCATTTTAGTCAAAAAAAAAATAGAAACTTAAATTTTTCAAAGTAAGTTTCTATCTTTCGTAATGCGTCCAAGCCGACCAAATAGTGACTTCTTTTACGTCAGTATCAACTGAGTAAACTATCCGATGTTGGATAGTTAAACGTCGTGAATATTTGTCTTTTAAATTTCCGACCAACTTCTCATAAGGAGGTGGATTTTGAAACGGATTATCTTTTAAGACTTCTATTATGTCTTTAAATTTTTGATCTAAATGAGCCGATTTTAAATTTTTAAGGTCTTTCATAGTAGCTTTTGCTAATTTTACAGAGTATCCCAATCGATATCCTCCAATGCGACAAACTCATTTTCTTGTTCACGCTGGCGAATCACATCAGCTACACCATAAGATTGAAGGTACAAGGTTTCTTGAATCGCATCCCAGTCTTTTTTACTGATCATAACCGCTTCACTTTCTTCGTTTTTACCTGAGATATAAACGGGTTCATTGGTTTTATTGACGTCTTTCAATAGTTGGTAAAAGACTTTTCTAGCTTGGCTAGGGTTTACAATCGACATAACCTATTCCTCCTTTTATTTTCTTTTATTATAACGTACTTATTCAAGTACGTCAAAAAATGTAAATACATAAAATAGCTTGAAAACTAAAAAAAGATTTTTCAAATAATTCCAAAAGGTCTTTTTTAGTTCTAAAAATATAAGTTAAAAAATAAGTTTTAGAGTTTATGTGATCTTTGTATCAGTAAGAATATTTTATGTGTAGTAATAAAAACTTGCTATACAGATTTATTTACAACCTCTTTTTTCACAAGTAACTGGTTGTGATGTTGATTCCCAATCTTGAGGATTATCATTAATTTGTGCGCCACATCCTGTATAATTATCTTCTTTAACATGTACCTTACCATTTTCAGACTTTTTAGTATCATTACCGACATATTTAATTTTTGCCATTAAAATTCCTCCTTGGATAACTGTAAAATTTTATTATTAACTTATATATGTAAGCGCATACTTATTGTTGGTCTAACACAAGAACTAAATTGATTGTCTCTGGTATATTATTAATAAAAGCATAAAATGGTTTATAGCGCGTAGTTGCTTTTTATCCGAAATAAAGTTTAATTGGATATATTTATTTATTTGGAACCCTGATAAATAAAAATTTAAAAAAGAATTCCGTCTACAAAATTGAGACGGGATTCTTCATATATTAATGAATACTATATCTTATATTACTAAGGACTTCGATACATAAAATTGCTTATAATCGTGTATCATGGATCTTGATTTATCGAGATTCTTTTGTATCTTTTTTATTCTACAATCGCACCCGTTTATAGAATATTCCTTCATATTCTGTAAACTCTCTTACTTATCCTTTTTAGTAAAAAATGTAGTCATCATTACTAAAAAGACAGGTATTAAGCTCCATAAAAGGAATAACCAATTTTGTGTTACTATAGATAATACTAAGAACGAACCTAGAATTACGACTGACATAGAAATTGAATTCTTTCGATATTTCTTCATATTGAACCTCATATATCCCAAAACTAATTGAAAAGTATTCTAGTTATTTTAACATATACTACTTATGATCCAATAATTTACTTATCTTAGTTCTAATTGCATTGATTGCTTGATAGCCTATTACTAGAAATACAATTAGTGAAGCCCCCAAGAATAGCAGTAATGGGGGTAAATTTAGAGATAATCCACCAAATAAAACTATTAAAAATACCGTTCCAAAAATAATTATTGATTTTAAAATGTTTTTCATATCCCCACCTCCTTTCTAAATTAAAGTATTTTTTACTATAAAGTTAAAGCAAAGTAACTAAAAACGTATAGTGATATTGAAACAGTTGTTAGTATGTACATTGTTTTTTCGAATGATGTTAGTGTTTGGATCTTTCGTTTATTCGTAAACTTCTATAATAAATGAGTGTACATAGAAGCAGTAAGAGTGTTGCTACTATATTTATAATTTCTACTAAAGTAATCATTAGTAATTCAGCTCTCCTTATCTTACTTTTATAGTTATCAATTAAAAAACGGTTCTTTATAATTACAAGTGTAAAGAAATAATATGTAAACTTAAAGGTAAAAAAGTAGAGTATTATTTTTTACGATGGTAGATAAATTGTTTGATTGAGATTGTAAGTATTTTATATATAAATAAAATTAATCCAAAGGCTAAAGCTAAGAAACTTAATTGCATTAAAAGTCTACCTATAGTCGTATGAAGTACATTATTCAAAATAAATGTTATAGCTGCATATAAAATTGCTAGAATCCAAAACAATTTTTTGTTTATTTTCATTATGTCACTCCTTTTATACAAGAAATAATCCATTTTTATTGTCATGCTGCTTGAAGAGAGTGTAAAATATTTTGTGTAAATGAATAAAAAACATACAAAAAAGGAAGTCCCTTCTGTAGAATAAAGTTAACG
>NZ_JBEMBC010000051.1:0-19342 GCF_040274425.1 Carnobacterium sp. | reverse complement strand
TGTAGGTCATTCGTGATCACTCCTATGTCTTCTTTAGTCGGAATTACATTTTGAGTGTACCACGAATGGCTTTTTTATTTGTCTAGCTTAATTCTACAATCGGCGTAATGTAAAATGTCAGAATAAAGGGATCAACTCTAATTGAAATCAGATATGCTTAACAAGTTTTTTTAAAGGATCTGTTCCAAAGCGATCTTCTAAATACAGAAGAATAGCTGCACAAGCATTGCTGTCTTCGAGTGCATTATGATGATTGTCTAATCGGATTCCTAAATGGTCACAAACCGTGTTCAATTTATGAGTCGGAATTTCAGTGATCAATTTCCGACTTGATTGGACAGTACATAGTGTTTGAAAGTGAGGTTGTTGCAATTGATAATAATCAAGACAACCTTGTAAAACACCACGATCAAATGGAAGATTGTGAGCAACGATCAGTTTGTTTTCTTTGAAGAAAGGTTTTATCTTTTCCCAAACTTCTGGAAAAGAAGGAGCAGTTTGGACATCTTCTTCGGTAATGCCGTGAACTTGAACATTACGCCAAAAAAATTCAGTTTCAGGTTTAATTAGAGAATAATAATGATCAACGATTTGACTATTTCTTACAACAGTCAGTGCGATTGAACAAGCACTGTGGCGTTGATGGCTAGCTGTTTCGAAATCCAATGCAACAAAGTTCATGTTTTTTCCTCCTCGAACAAGCATTCGGTTAATAGTATAAAGGATTCAAATGAAATTTGCTAGTGATAAATGTCAATAAATAAAGAAGAAAATCTCTCGTTGCTGATTTTATCAGCAGACAAAAGATTTTCTTCTTCTTTTTCTTTACTCAGTTATTTGTCTTAAGCTTCTTTTTTATGAGGGAGAAATTTAGCTAATTCCATTAAAATAACGGCAACTAAAGCTAAACCTGCAGCAATTCCCCATTGTTCCCATCCAAAATTATCTGGAATATTAAAGATTGAACGAACACCTGGAAGAACTGTCACACCATACAGAACAGAACAGAACAGAACAGCGTAAATAGCATACATATTAGAGAAGAAACCTGCTCCAATAGATGTTTGAGTATTTGAACGTGCAGGGAAAGTTTGTAAAGTACGAGCTAAGATAAGTGTAGTGAAGGCCATAGCAATACTCATTTCATTTGAATAACCTAGTCCAATATATTGTGAGATAACTACTGCAATACCAATAAGCACACCACGATAAAGAACAGATCTTAAAGTATCACCTGCGAAGATGCCTTCGTTTGGATCTCTTGGTTTACGTTCCATAACATTTGGTTCGCCTTTTTCCATTCCTAAGGCAATAGCAGGAATAGAGTCATTAACTAAGTTGATGAACAATAATTGTAAAGCAGTGAATGGGTTAACCCAGTTCATTAGTAACGCAACAATGATTGCGATAATGGCACCAAGGTTACCAGCAAATAAATAAGCAACAGCTTTTTTGATGTTATCAAATACATTACGACCAACTTCAACGGCACTAATGATTGATACGAAGTTATCATCCGTCAATACCATTGCAGCTGCATCTTTAGCTACATCTGTTCCGCTACCCATTGCGATTCCAATATCTGCTTGTTTCAGTGCAGGTGCATCATTAACACCATCACCAGTCATAGCAGAGATTTTATCTTTGTTTTGCCAAGCGCGAACGATTCTGATTTTGTTTTCTGGAGAAACACGAGCATAAACTGAAATTTTTTCCAATTTAGCGTTCAATTCGTCTTCGCTTAAAGCGTCTAATTCTTGACCAGTTAAAGCGATGTCGTCTGGTTCTGAGATTCCGATATCACGAGCAATTGCACGTGCAGTTGTTTTGTGGTCACCGGTAATCATAACTGTTTTGATACCAGCTTTTTTAGCTTGTTCTACAGCGCCATAAACAGCTTCACGAGGCGGATCGATCATAGCAACTAAACCAACTAGAATCAAGTCGTTTTCGTCTTCAAAAGTAATGTTTTCTCCTTCTGAAACAGGTTTGTAAGCAAAAGCTAATACGCGTAAAGCACGATCTGAAAAGATTTCATTTTGTTCGGCTAAAGATTTCAAGTTGTCATCTGTTAAAGGAACAACTTTTCCATCAATCAATATTTTTGAACTGCGATTAAAGACTACATCTGGGCCACCTTTTGTTAACATAAGGTTTTCGCCGTCAATTACATGAACAGTGGACATTAGCTTACGATCTGAATCAAAAGGCAACTCAGCTAATCTAGGGTAAGCATTGCGCAATTCATGGTAAGGTTTATTCACTTTATTACTGAAAGCGATCATAGCAACTTCAGTTGGGTCACCAAGTTCTTGACCTTTTTCATTGATGTTTGAATCATTTGCTAATACAGCAATTTGCATTAAACGAGCTTCATCAGTAGTCCATGTATCAGGAGTAGAATTAAAGTCGCCAGTTTGTCCATTTGGTAAGAAGTAATCAACGATCGTCATTTTATTTTGTGTTAAGGTACCCGTTTTATCTGTACAAATAACACTTGTCGAACCTAATGTTTCAACAGCTGGAAGCTTACGAATGATCGCATGTTTCTTAGCCATTTTATTTGTTCCAGTAGAAAGAACGATAGTAACGATAGATTGTAATGCTTCAGGAATGGCAGCAACAGCTACCGCAACAGCAAACATAAATGCGTTCAATAATTCAGTATTCACGTCTGTTGCTCCACCAAAGAAGATACGAGCGGCTTGGATAGCAAAGATAAGAATGGAAAGGATAAGAATACCAAATCCTAGTTTTTTACTAAAGTCGTCTAATTTTCTTTGCAATGGTGTTTGTTTAGCCACTGCATTATCAATTAAGCTAGCGACTTGTCCGATTTCAGTATTGTTACCTGTACCTGTAACAACCACAAGGCCACGACCATACGTAACTAAAGTCCCGCTATGAACCATGTTTGAACGATCTCCAACAGGTACTTCTTTTTCAACAACATCGATATTTTTGTCTGCCGGAACAGATTCACCAGTTAGCATTCCTTCATTGATTTGAAGTGATCCTGCTTCTAGTAAACGTCCATCCGCTGGAACATAATCCCCAGCATCTAAGATAACAATATCTCCTACAACAAGTTCTTTTGCGGGAATGGTTACTTTAACGCCATTACGGATTACTTTCGATTCAGGAGCAGAGAGACTGGACAACGCATCAAGTGAACTTTCAGCCTTTTTAGTTTGAATAACACTGATAACAGAGTTGATCATTAAAACAGCAAAAATGATCAATGATTCAACTACTGAACCTAACGCCATTTGGATAACGGCTACTATTAATAGCACAATAACCATTGCGTCTTTAAAAGTTGCTAAAAATAATTTTAGAACGGAATCTTTAGCTTTTTGCTTTAATTCATTTAAGCCATCGCGTTCCTGACGTGTTTTGACTTCTGCATCCTGTAAGCCTTTTGGTGAAGTCTGTAACTCTTTTAATATTGTTTCTTGGTCTTTTTGATAATTTTCCAAGTGATACACCCTTTCGTAAAAAAAATTAGACGGTTTGCTAACAGACAATGAGAGTTGACTGTAGAAACTGTTGTTAATAAGAACTAAAAAATAATGTCATTATAGTACAGTTGCCAAAAATAGTAGCATATTCACTATCATCAAACAAGTTTTATGTTGATTGGCAATGATCTTGTAAAAAACTAATCGAATCATTAGCTAAGCTTGTTTTTGTACGCTCAATATCCTCCTTTAATTGATGGTCAGTAAAATCGATAAAAAAAAGAGACTTATGCAGGATTGTCCTTATAGAGAACAATGTGCATAAGTCTCACTATTTAAGACAACACCAGAAGATCGTTGCAAATCTACTTGTTGGTGACGTTGCCACAGCTGTTGCTGCCAGTTACTCCCTTATGAAAAACTATCGATTTCATCTTAATTAGTATATAATTTTAAAAAAAAATTTGCAACAAAAAAATTCTTTTAAATGAATAGTATTTATTTTATCTAAAAATTAATTAAATTGTTTCTTTTAGAATTAATTCTACGGGACAATGATCTGAACCAACGATATCATTTAAAATCCGAGCCTCTTGCAAATGATTTTGTAGGCGAGTAGAGACACAGAAATAATCAATTCGCCAACCAGCATTCGTTTTACGGGCATTAAATCGATAATTCCACCACGTATAAGCTCCTTCCAAATCAGGGTAGAAGTAGCGAAAAGTATCAATGAATCCAGCATCTAATAAAGCAGAGAACTTCGTGCGCTCTTCTTTACTAAAACCCGCACTTAATTGATTCGTTTTCCAGTTTTTTAAATCGATATTCTCGTGAGCAACATTTAGATCGCCACAGAGAATGACTGGTTTTTCAGAATCCAATGTTTTTAAGTACAGTTGGAAATCGTCTTCCCATTGCATACGGTAATCTAAGCGTTTCAGCTCGCTTTTAGAATTAGGCGTATAACAAGTTACTACGTAATAATTAGGGTAGCTTAAAGTGATTACTCGTCCTTCTTGATCGTGTTCGGGTTTTCCAATGCCATAATTCACAGCTAAAGGTTTATGTTTGGTAAAGATAGCTGTTCCAGAATACCCCTTTTTTTCTGCATAATTCCAATAATCATAGTAACCTGGAAGTTCTAGATCTATTTGTCCTTCTTGAAGTTTAGTTTCTTGCAGACAAAAGAAATCTGCATCTAATTCTTCAAAAATTTCAACAAACCCTTTTTTTACAATGGCTCTTAAACCATTGACATTCCATGAGATAAATTTCATCAATCGATTCCTCCTAATGTAACATCTTATCTTTATTGTACAAAAGTAAAAAGAATAGTAAACCGTAGAGCATTTTAAAAGAGTAAATTCATTTGAAATATGATAGGATATGAGATGAAAATGAAAAATAGAAAAGAGGGACCGAATAATGAAAATAGGAATTATTGGTTTAGGAAATATTTCTCAAAAAGCTTATCTACCCGTAATGATGGCGTTAGATAAAGAAATAGAATGGCACTTATTTACACGTGATCAAGAAAAATTAGCTAAAATTGGTAAAAAATATCGGATATCAAATTTATATTCTTCTATAGATGAGTTACTAGGTAGCGGCATTGAAGCTGTATTTATACATACGGCCACTCATACTCATGAAGCCCTTATCAGAGAATGTATTGAAAAAGGCATCCATGTTTATGTAGATAAACCGATCAGCGAAAATATTGAAGAAGTAAAAGCGTTAATGGAGTTGGCAAAGGAAAAAGATATTTTATTGATTACAGGTTTCAATCGCCGATTCGCGCCGATGATTCAAAAAGTTAAAGAAGTTTCCAATAAAAATATGATCTTAGTTCAAAAAACAAAGCCGAACAGTTTAGGCAGTGTGAAATATGCGGTTTATGATTTGTTTATTCATGTAGTTGACACCGCTTTATTTCTATTGGATGAACCAGTTACACAAACGCACTTTAGCATTAAAGAAGAAAACGGTGAGTTGAAAACATGTGTTTTACATCTTACTACAGAACATTCCGAGTGTGTTGCAACGATGAACTATGTCTCTGGTGCTAATTCCGAATCTGTAGAAGTCCAATCGCCAACTGGAACTCATCGAGTAGTTAACTTAACAGATTATGAAATTGAAACTGCTGAATTTAAGCAAATTGTACCGTTTAATGATTGGGATCAAACTCTTGAAAAAAGAGGTTTTGCTCCACTGATTCGTGCAACGATAGCAGGTATCGAAAATCAAGTCAATCCAGTGAGTATGGAATCTTCTCTTGAAAGTCATCGTATTTGTGAACTGATCGTAGAGGGTTATGAATAATAAATCGTATGATTAAACGCGTAAGATTGGCTTTTGCCAATCTTACTTTTTTTTAAAATTTAAAATTGCTTTACTTTTATTTTAGAAAGAATATAATACATTCGTATATGATAATTTAAGAAAGTTATGAGGAGAAAAGGAATGTTTTCAAAAAAGCTTAGGAGTATACCTCCGGCTGCTAAAATAGCAATCAGTTTTGCATTTGTAATATTTATAGGATCACTTTTACTAACATTGCCTATAAGCAATCTTGAAAGTTCAGAAACAACTTACTTTGATAATTTATTTACTACAGTATCGATGGTATGTGTAACAGGTCTCTTTATCTTGCCTGTTGCAACTTCTTATACCATTTTTGGCCAAATCATTTGTATCTTCCTTATGCAAATAGGTGGATTGGGTTTAATGACGATACTTGCGACCTTAATTACGCGAATGGGAAAGAAGATGCGGTATTCAAATACTATTGCAGTTAAAGAAGCTCTTAACCACGATGAGTTAAGTGACTTTAAGACATACTTAGGATCTATTCTTAAATACACATTTGTTATCGAAGGAACTGGGATGTTACTCTTAGCTATTAGATTTGTACCCGAATTGGGGTTAGCGAGCGGGCTTTTTGTCTCATTATTTTTAGCAGTTTCTGGCTTTTGTAATGCAGGGTTCGATAATATAGGAGCTTACAGCCTACAAGAATACGTTCACGATCCTTTGGTAAATCTAGTGATCACAACGTTGATTATTCTGGGTGGTATTGGTTTCTCAGTTTGGTTTGATGTTACTCACAATATTCAATCTGTTATAAAGAATAAATGTAGAAGTGGATGGAAACGTACATATCGGATGTTGAAGATCCATACTCGTTTAGCCATTAATATGACTATAGCATTGATTGTTATTGGAACACTTGTATTCTTATTAGTAGAATGGAACAATCCGAATTCTATCGGAACTTTCACATTTGGAGAGAAAGTCTTAGCCTCATTTTTTCAAACAGTCACAATGAGAACAGCAGGGTTTGCTACCTTAGATTATGAATTAATTGAACCTTTTTCTTTATTATTTTTTATTGGAACAATGTTTATTGGAGGATCGCCTGGAGGAGCTGCTGGAGGGATCAAGACGACAACTTTTGCACTAGTAGCTTTATTGGTCATAAGTGAAATTAAAGGACAAAAGCATGTCAATTATGCGCATCATACCATTCCAATAGAAATTATTCGTCGTGCAATTGTTGTTGTTACAACGTTTTCTTTGTTTTTATTTGCTAGTGTGAGTGTACTAATGCTAGTTGAAGATCAGCCGTTTTTATACTTACTGTTTGAGGCTGTATCAGCTTTAGCAACAGTGGGTGTTAGCGTGAATTTAACGCCAGAATTGTCACATATTAGCCATGTTGTATTAATGATCTTAATGTTTGTCGGCAGAATTGGACCTATTACGATTTTATTAAGTTTGAGTAGAAAAAGTAAGCTTACAAAAGATCAATTATATGCTAAGACAACCATTTTAATTGGATAGGAGAACAAAAAAATGTCAGTAAAAACAATCGGTGTATTAGGCCTTGGAGTCTTCGGATCATCAATTGCGAAAGAATTAAATGAATTTGATTGCGACGTTATTGCGGTCGATAGAGATATGGATAATGTCGAACGTGTTGAACCTTATGTAACGCAAGCTGTACAAGGTAATATCACGGATTTAAATTTTTTACGTAGTATTGGTTTAGATAATTGTGATGTAGTAGTAGTGGCAACTGGTACAAGTTTAGAATCTAGCGTTTTAGCGATTATGAATTGTAAAAAATTAGGTGTAGCTTCTATTATTGCAAAAGCGAAAAACAAATCGTTTATGGAAGTACTTTATGAAATTGGAGCTACAAAAGTTATTCGCCCTGAAAAGGAAGCGGGAACTCGCGTAGCAAAAAATGTCTTAAGAAGACACATTACGGATATTGTTGATCTAGATGAGGATTACGCAGTTATTGAATTTAGACCGCCAATTCGTTGGATTGGTAAAACGTTTGATGAATTAGACTTACGACAAAAATATGAAATCAATATTATCGGAGTCAGGAAAACAGCTCAAAAACGAATGGATGTTTCATTTAGCCCAGACTATCGCATCGAAGAGGGAACTGTTCTTGTAGGAATAGCAGAGTCAGAAGTATTTGAACGTTACGATTATCTAAACAAATTGAAGTAACTTGAGTTTTTTATAGGATTGGGACACTTGTCTCAGTCCTATTTTTTTAAAACGAAAGTTATGTTAAAAAACTACTAAATCTTTAGTTTAAAGCGAATACAAACTACAAAAAAGAAAGATTGCATGTTAAACTAGAGATAATGATGGAATTTTTTTGAAATAAAGATTTTTGTTAAATTCATTAAAAAGTAGAGCGATAGGCTCCACTCATACGAAAGGGTATTAAACACTATGTCAATTAAAGAATTTAAACAGCACTTTCCAAAACTGATCCTAAAAGAAAATGAACCTTTATCTCTATATACGTACACAAAAACAGGCGGACCAGCTGATGTAGTAGTCTTTCCTAAAACAACTGAAGAAGTAAAAGATGTTGTAGGCTGGGTAAAAAAAGAATCACTGCCGTTAACGGTTTTAGGCAATGCAAGTAACCTGATTGTTAAAGATGGCGGGATACGCGGTGTTGTCATGATATTAACGGAAATGAAACAAATTAAAATTGAAAAGAAAAAAATAATCGTTCAAAGCGGGGCACGTTTGATCGATACTTCTTATGCAGCTTATGAAGCTGAACTTACTGGATTGGAATTTGCATGTGGAATCCCCGGCAGTATTGGTGGAGCAGTTTATATGAATGCTGGAGCATATGACGGCGAAGTGAGTGAAGTGATTGAATCTGTTACAGTATTGACTCTTGATGGTGAAATTAAGACAATGGATAATCATGAATTAGAATTTAGTTACCGTCATAGTCGTATCCAAGAAATTCAAGATATCGTTTTAGAAGTTGTTTTTCAATTGAAAAAAGGCCACACAGTTGAGATAAAGGAAAGAATGGATGAATTGACCTTCTTAAGAGAATCGAAACAACCTTTAGAATACCCTTCATGTGGAAGTGTTTTTAAACGTCCGGCCGGTTATTTTACTGGTAAATTAATTCAAGAAGCTGGTTTGCAAGGGAAAATATGGGGTGGAGCACAAATTTCAATGAAGCATGCCGGGTTTATCGTAAACATCAATCATGCAACCGCAACAGATTACATTGAATTGATCCAACATATCCAAGAAGTCATTTTAGAAAAGGACGGCGTAAAGCTTGTTCCTGAAGTCCGCATTATCGGAGAAGATCAATAAGATCCAACCTATAATATGGCACGCCAAATTAAGGAAAAAAGTGAAGTATAGTTAATGAAGAAATAAGTTGGAAACTCTAGAAGAGAAATCTTCTAGAGTTTTTTTAGGTAGTTCATGAAAAATTTGGACTAAAGCTTTAGAAACATAGTGTAGAGACTTTGTAGAGTAGATTTAATAGTTAAAAAAAGATAAGAATGTTCAGTAGAAATGCTATAGAGTAGATTTGCTAACGAAAGGTGCCAAGGAATAGTCAGTAGAGGCGCTGTAGAGTAGATTTGTTAACGAAAGGAGCCAAGGAATAGTTAGTAGAGATGCTATAAAGTAGATTTGTTAACGAAATTGAACTTCCACTAGTAAATATAAGAATGATTTATTACCCAAAGGCATCAATTGGTTGAAAAGAATCGTATCTAGGTTGAATTGGATACGATTTTTTTAGTTGCATTTTGAAAAAAAGGATTTATAATAAAAAAGGTCTTAGTAAACACTGAAGTTACTGACAGTAAACTTTAGTGAGTTGTAGTTTACTAGTGGTAAACAAGCGAACTCGAAGGAGAGTTTTTATGGAAATTGGAAATCGAATTAAAAATTTAAGAATTCAAAAAAATTTAACACAAGAAGAGTTAGCAGAACGCACCAATTTGAGTAAAGGATACATTTCTCAAGTTGAAAGAGATTTAAGTGTACCTTCAATGGAAGTTTTTTTTGATATTTTAGAAGTTTTGGGATGCAGTCCAAAAGATTTCTTCGACGAAAAACAAGAAGAACAACGAGTGGTTTATACAAATGATGAGATGACCGTCTATGAAGATGATGAAAAAGGGTATGAGATAAAATGGCTTGTACCTGAATCCAATGAAAATGAAATGGAACCTGTTTTTCTTAAATTTGCTGAAAAAGGTCAATTTAAAGAATTTAGTCCTTCATTATCCGAGACATTTGGCTATGTTTTAGAAGGCGAAATTTGTATTGAAATTGGATTAAAGAGGTATTTTGCTAAAAAAGGCGAATCTATTTATTTTCATGCTACTCAAAATCATCAACTGATGAATCAATTTAACGGTGAGAGTTTACTATTGTTAGTAGTTACAGATTCTTATCTTTAATAAACCCTTCCACTAAGGTTTTGGGAGCTATCTGGTAAAAAAGGTTAAATTCATTATAAGGGAGAAAAATAAATGACAAATAGTGCAATTATTACATTTGAGAATGTAAAAAAACAATACGATGATGATGAACCCGTTTTAAAAAATATCAATTTTGAAATTGAACAGGGAAAATTTTATACCTTGCTTGGACCATCTGGATGTGGAAAAACAACCATTTTAAATTTAATTGCTGGTTTCACGGAGACATCAGAAGGTACGATCACATTGGATGGAAAAAAAGTAAATGATGTTCCTGCTAATAAACGTAAAGTAAATACAGTTTTTCAAGACTATGCCTTATTTCCACATATGAATGTTTTTGAAAATGTAGCTTTTGGCTTAAGAATCAAAAAATTAGATAAAAAGGTTATCAAAGATAAAGTAGAAAACGTATTGAAAATGGTTCAATTATCGGGCTATGAAGACCGTGCAATCAGTGAAATGTCTGGTGGACAACGTCAACGTGTCGCTATTGCTCGTGCCTTAGTAAATGAACCAGAAGTGTTGTTATTAGATGAACCTTTATCCGCACTTGATTTAAAATTGAGAACAGAAATGCAATATGAACTGCGCGAATTGCAACAACGTTTGGGTATCACATTTGTATTTGTGACTCATGACCAAGAAGAAGCGTTAGCAATGAGTGATGAAATATTTGTTATGAAAAATGGCGAGATTATTCAAAGCGGCACTCCAGTAGATGTTTACGATGAGCCAATCAATCGTTATGTTGCAGATTTTATTGGAGAGAGCAATATTGTTAAAGGCACGATGGTCCAAGACTATGAAGTTTCTTTTGTCGGCCATACATTTGAATGTGTAGATGCAGGGATGAAACCGAATGAAAAAGTTGAAATCGTTTTGCGTCCAGAAGACTTAGCCTTAACCACAGTAGAAAAAGGGAAGTTAACGGTTAAAGTGGACACGCAATTGTTCCGCGGTGTGCATTATGAAATTATCGGTTATGACCGCGAAAACAACGAATGGATGGTACATTCGACTAAAAAAGCAGTTGTGGGAAATGAAGTAGGCTTGTATTTTGAACCGGAAGATATCCACGTTATGCGATTTAATGAAACAGAACAAGACTTTGATGCTCGTCTTGAAAGCTACGAAGAAGAATAGGAGGAGAACGATGACGAAAAAATCTAATGTGTTTTATTTTATACCATACACTTTTTGGTTGCTCTTATTTGTTGTTGCTCCTTTACTCTTAATTGTATATCAGTCATTTTTTACTGTTGATGGGCAATTTACTTTAGGGAATTATCAAACGTATTTTCAATCAGGTACCTATCTTAGAATGACCTTGAACTCATTTTGGTATGCATTCCTCATTACATTATTTACTTTGCTAATCAGTTACCCGACTGCGTATTTTTTGAGTAAAACAAAGCACAAACAATTGTGGCTATTATTGATTATTCTACCAACTTGGATCAATTTATTATTAAAAGCCTATGCGTTTATCGGCATCTTTAGTGCAAATGGCACAGTTAACGATTTCCTTTCTTTTGTCGGAATAGGAAGACAGCAGTTACTATTTACTGATTTTAGTTTCCTAGCGGTTGCAACGTATATAGAAATTCCGTTTATGATTTTGCCTATACTCAATGCACTTGAAGAAATGAATCCTTCTTTTATTCGAGCAAGTCGTGATTTAGGTGCGAATAGTTTTGAAACATTTAGAAGAGTGGTGTTTCCTTTAACACTAAATGGCGTAAAAAGTGGCGTTCAAGCGGTCTTTATTCCCTCTTTATCCCTTTTCATGTTGACACGTTTAATCGGAGGGAATCGAGTTATCACTTTAGGAACAGCTATTGAGCAACATTTCTTAGTCACTCAAAACTGGGGTATGGGTTCAACGATTGGCGTTGTATTGATTATTGCAATGATTCTCATCATGCTCTTTACAGGGGAAAAGAAAAAGAAAGGGGCAGTTCGTAAATGAAAAAAAAGCGGTTTAAATGGTCGAACCTCTATTTGATTTTTGTATTTATCGTTTTATACGCACCGATTGCCTTCTTGATTTTTTACTCGTTTAATGATGGTGGAACAATGAATAGTTTTACAGGCTTTACATTAGATAATTATATCGCAGTATTTGAAGATACACGGTTGATTGGTATCGTTTTAGACACGCTCCTTATTGCGTTGTTGTCTTCTTTATTAGCAACGACTATTGGAACATTTGGAGCAATTGGAATTTACTTTTTGAAAAAAAGAAAAACAAGAAATGCTGTACTAAGCTTCAATAACATTTTGCTGGTTTCTCCTGACGTAATCATTGGAGCAAGTTTTTTGATATTGTTTACCTTTATCGGATTTCGTCTAGGGTTTACATCAGTATTATTATCTCATGTTGCTTTTAGTATTCCGATTGTTGTGTTAATGGTGCTGCCAAAGTTACAAGAAATGAATGACACGATGATTAAAGCAGCACGAGATTTAGGCGCAAATACTTGGCAAGTACTGACAAAAGTAATTCTTCCCAGCATTACTCCGGGTATTTTAGCAGGCTATTTTATGGCATTTACTTACTCGCTAGATGATTTTGCGGTAACCTTCTTTGTCACAGGAAATGGGTTTACAACATTAGCTGTAGAGATCTACTCAAGAGCTCGACAAGGAGTAAGTTTGGAAATCAATGCTTTAAGTGCTTTAATGTTTGTCTTTGCATTGATTCTAGTTGTTGGTTATTACTTTATCCAACAGCACAATTTGACAAAAAAACAAAAGAACAAAAAACGACAACATGCTGAGGCGGTGGGCATGCGATGAAAAAATTACTATTCATGGTTTTAGCTATTCTAGTAGTTTGTGGGGGCTTGTACCTTGGTGCAGATCAACTAGAAAAGGCACAAGGGATCACAGGAGAAAACAGTTTGAATTTGTACAACTGGGGAGACTATATTGATCCAGAATTGATCACTAAGTTTGAAGAGGAAACGGGTTATAGAGTAACCTATGAAACCTTCGATTCTAACGAAGCAATGTACACAAAAATAGAACAAGGTGGAACGAATTATGATTTAGCCGTTCCTAGTGAATACATGATTGAGCGGATGATCGATGAAAATTTATTGATTGAATTAGATCAGTCAAAAATTAAAGGACTCAATAATATTGATGCTCAATTTTTGGATCAACCATTTGACCCAGACAATCAATATTCTATTCCTTATTTTTGGGGAACATTAGGAATCATCTACAATGACAAATTTGTGGATGAAGATGCCATTCAAAATTGGGATGACTTATGGAATCCAGATTTGAAAAATAAAGTTATGTTGATTGATGGGGCGCGTGAAATTATTGGTTTATCATTGAATAGTGAAGGGGAATCTTTAAACTCAAAAGATGATGAACAACTAGCTGCTGCAGCTAAAAACTTAGACAGTTTGACGCCTAACGTAAAAGCTATTGTTGCGGACGAAATCAAAATGTATATGATTCAAGAAGAAGCTTCAGTAGCCGTTACCTTTTCGGGTGAGGCATCTGAAATGTTATGGGAAAATGAAAATCTTCATTACGTCATTCCAAGCGAAGGCTCAAATTTATGGTTTGATAATTTTGTCATTCCAAAAACGGCTAAAAACTTTGATGCAGCTTATGCATTTATCAACTTCATGTTAGAACCAGAAAATGCAGCACAAAATGCCGAGTACGTAGGCTACTCAACGCCTAATGAAGTAGCTTTGGAACTCTTGCCAGCTGAAATAACAGAAGATGAACAATTTTATCCAAATGAAGAAACCATGAAAAATCTAGAAGTCTACGAAGACTTAGGTTCCGAATACATCGGTATCTATAACGACTACTTCCTAGAATTCAAAATGCACAGAAAATAAGGATGCGGAGAGACCCTGAAAGACACGCAGTAAAAACAGGAAATCACAAAGATGATGTTCCATCTTCGGCGTGATTTATCTTTTTTACAAAGTGTCTGGGTCTCGCAGCTCAACTAAAGGATGCGGAGTTCGACGTTTAGGCTCGAAAGAAAAACAAAGAATTTCGTAGAGGATGTTTCATCCTCGCAGAGATTCTGTTTTTTCCGAGAGCCTGTCGAACGCAGCTCAACTAAACCAGGATGTGTAGCATACCGCTTAGACTTGACAGAAAAACAAGGAATTCTGTAAGGGATGTTTCATCCCTGCAAGAATTACGTTTTTTCCGAAAGTCTGGGAAGTGAAGCTCAACTAGAAGGATGCGGAGTATCTCGCTAATCCTTGTAAAAAACTAAACAGCAAAACCCACTGAAGAGTTTGCACCTTCAGTGGGTTTTGCTGTTTAATGGACAAATAAAGTGTGTTTTATCAAAGATTTGTCCAATTTAAAACTAAAATTGAATAATTCGTTAAAAACTAATAATCATCCTTTTTATGGATTATTTTTAGTTGTGAATACTCAACAGAGTAGGCATTATGCTATACTAATAAAGAATAAAAGTACGCATCAGGAGGATCAAAAGGATGAATTTAAAACAATTAGTTGGGGAAAAAGCGGCAGAATATGTAACAGAAGGTATGGTTGTTGGATTAGGAACTGGGTCAACGGCTTATTATATGGTTGAAGCTCTTGGAAAGCGCGTTAAAAAGGGACTGACGATTACCGGAGTAACAACTTCCACTCGTACAAAAGAACAAGCTGAACAGTTAGGTATTCCATTAAAAACAATTGATGAAGTTGAAAAAGTAGATATAACAATTGATGGTGCAGATGAGATCGACGCTAACTATCAAGGAATAAAAGGTGGAGGAGGAGCTCTTCTATTTGAAAAAATTGTTGCAGATTATTCAAAAAAAGTGATATGGATCGTTGATGAGAGTAAAATGGTCGAAACATTGGGTGCATTTCCTTTACCAATAGAAGTATTGCCTTATGGCAGTCAGCAATTGATGCGTATATTTGATGAAAAAGGATTCCAACCGTCGATGAGAAAAAATGAGAATGACGAGAACTATTTAACAGATGGCGAACATTATATCATTGATTTACATATGGCTAAGATAGAAGATCCTCAGTCATTAGCTTTATGGTTAGACGGGTTAACAGGCGTTATGGAACATGGACTGTTTCTTGATCGTGTGAATACTATCATTGTAGGGCGTGAATCCGGTTTAGAAATTATTGAGGCACGCTAAAAATAAAGGAACTATCTAGAAGAGAACTATGGCTAAAAGATTGGCAAATGATGAGGGAATTGTTAGAACGTGCAAGTAGTGAAAACGTTTTTTTGAAGATTGTGGTAAGATAAGTGAATCAATTTAAATAAAGGGGCATCAGCTAAATGAGAATGGTCGATTTGATTACAAAAAAACAACATGGAAATGCTTTAACTACTGAAGAGATCAATACCATGATCGAAGAATATACAGAAGGTAAAATTCCAGAGTACCAAATGAGTGCAATGTTGATGGCAATTTACTTTAAAGATATGGATGATCGCGAGAAAAGTGATCTAACGATGAGTATCGTTCATTCTGGCGAAGAAATTGATTTGTCAGCCATTAAAGGTGTGAAGGTAGACAAACACTCCACAGGTGGAGTAGGCGATACAACAACGCTTGTTTTGGCTCCTTTAGTAGCAAGTTTAGGTATTCCAATGGCTAAGATGAGTGGACGCGGTCTTGGTCACACAGGTGGTACAATTGATAAATTAGAAGCCATTCCAGGATTTAACGTAGAATTGACTCAAGAAAAATTTATTGAATTAGTAAATGAAAATAAAGTAGCTGTAATTGGACAATCCGGTAACTTAACACCAGCAGATAAAAAATTGTACGCTCTTAGAGATGTAACAAGCACAGTTGAATCTATTCCATTGATTGCAAGTTCGATCATGAGTAAAAAAATAGCAGCCGGAGCAGATGCTATTGTATTAGATGTGAAAACAGGTGCAGGAGCCTTCATGAAGACAACAGATGATGCTAGATTATTAGCTCACGCTATGGTTCAAATCGGAAACCGCGTTGGACGTAATACGATGGCCGTTATTTCAGATATGAGTCAACCACTAGGTTTTGCAATCGGTAATGCTTTAGAAGTTAAAGAAGCAATCGATGCTTTAAATGGCAAAGGGCCTGCTGACTTAATGGACTTGTGTTTAACATTAGGAAGCCAGATGGTTCACTTAGCTGGCATAGGAAAAGATTTAGACGAAGCAAGATCTTTATTAGAAGAGTCCATTAGCAACGGTAAAGCACTTGAAAAATTCAAAACGTTTATTGCTTCTCAAGGCGGAGACACGAGCGTTATTGATAATCCAGAGTTATTGCCAAAATCAGATTACCAAATTGATGTTTTAGCAAATAGAGACGGATATGTTTCTGAAATCATAGCAGATGAATTAGGAATTGCTGCTATGATGTTAGGTGCTGGACGCGCAACCAAAGAAAGTGAAATTGATTTGGCAGTAGGTATTGTCTTGCATAAAAAAGTAGGCGATGCTGTTAAAAAAGGTGAAGCATTGTTGACCATCCATACAAATCAAGAAGAAGTTCCAGAAGTAGAACAAAAGATCTGGGAAGGTATCACAATAGCTGATTCAGCTACACCAATCCCCTTAATTCATGAAGTTATCTTAAATTAATAGATGAAATTAAAAAGAGTGTTGAGAAAAAATCTCAACACTCTTTTTGTTATTTTTTATGAGGATCCGAAAATAAATAGTAAAGAACATAAAGAATAATACCAAAAATTCCAACGATTAAGATGACACCCATTAAAGCGTGCAAGATAGCCCAAAATCCTCCACTATAAACAGCGTTTTTAAGTGCTGGTACAAAAAAGTACACTAAAAAATAACCAATACTAACAAAGAAAGATCCAATGACTATTCTTTTTAACATGTATATTGACTCCTTTCATATGTCATTCAATAGGTTTACATTATCAAAAGTGGGAAAGAGTTACAATCTAATTTAGTTAAACCAACTTTTTCGTAGCGTCAATTAACTAGAAGTTCTACTAAAAAAACGTAACAATATGATATACTAGCTGTTACACGTTCGTTAGGAGGGATTGGAAAATGGAAAAACAAGATTGGATGGATGGATTAAAAGTGATTTATCCAGTCATGATCAGTTATGTGCCGTTGGGATTAGCCGGTGGTATGGTTTTATATGACGCAGGATTTAATGCGGTAACTATTTTAGCAATGAGTTTACTCGTTTTTGGAGGAGCAGCTCAATTTATGGCGGCTTCAATGGTAAGTATGGGAGCTTCAATTCCAGCAATTATTACAATGACATTCTTTTTAAATCTGCGACATTTATTGATGAGCTCCAGTATGTCTGGTTTTATCAAAAAACCGTCTCTACCATTCACTCTTTTTTTTAGTCATACTCTAGCGGATGAGTCATTTGCTATTAATTACAATCAGTTTAAAAATCATGAATGGACTGCAAATAAAGCTTTATCGATTAATGTCTTAAATTACCTTACATGGTCTTTCAGCACGTTTATTGGTGCGATTGTCGGTAGTGCTTGGGTTATTGATACAACAATCATAAATTATGTTTTAATTGCTATGTTTATCAGTTTATTAGTCAGTCAATTTGTATCTAAACTGTACGTTTTTGTGGGGTTAACAGCCGGAGTATTGGCTGTTGTTTTTACAATTCTTTTAAAACATACGATTGCACTAGTGATTGCAGCAATATTAGCCTCTTTTATCGGCTATTTTGCTGATGAATACCTAACGAAAAAAAACGAAAAAATAGGAAATGAGGGGATAGATTATGACTAGTCAGCAACTACAGCTAATCCTAGGTATGGCAATCGTCACCTACATCCCACGAGTATTGCCAATGCTTGTTTTAAGCAATCGTTCCGTACCAGATAAAATTTCAAAATGGATGTCATTTATTCCCGTATCCATATTTGCAGCTTTAATATTTTCGGATATTTTCTTTTGGGAAGGCCAATTTAATATCGATCCAATTAATAATATAAAACTGATTCCTTCTGTTATTGTCTTTTTTGTGGCCTATAAAACAAAAAATCTTTTATGGTCTATGGTATTAGGAATTAGTGCAATTACTTTAATGGTGTATATGCTTTAAAAAATGAAAGAATAAATGTTCAAATGAAGTGCAAAATGCTACAATTATTTTGCTTAAAAAGTATACTTTAGGGACTAAGGCCATTATTGGAGGGGAAGAACGAAAATGATTTATAAATGTGATGAAAGTAAGCGAGAAGATGTATTGAATTTTCTCTATCAGGACCCGAGTGTAAATTTGTTTGCTATTGGCGATATTGAAACATATGGAGTTGATTATTTTGATGTAGATGTATGGGCTTACGTCAACAATAAGGATGATATTATTGGTGTTTTAGTGCGTTACAAAGAAAATCTTATGCCGATCCATGGGAAAGATTTTGAGGGATTCGATACTTTCTTACCCTTGATCCAAAGCTTGAGCCCTATGTACATCTCTGGTAGTGAGGAAGTCATTGCTCAATATGAAGAAGAGTTTGTGGATTATGAAAAAGAAGAAACCTGTTTGGCTGAGTGCAAAGAGTTGGAAATGGAAAGCCCACTTCTTCAACAAGTTGTTCCCTTAGATAAAGAAGATATTCAATCTTATATTGATTCTCTAAAAGAAACAGGTATGAAGCATGAACAAACCATTGAAGAGATTGCAAGTGACTTGGATTTAAATAAGAGTGGAATCCAAGTGATTAAAGACGAAAATGGTAAAATTATTTCCTCTGGCAGAATTGCCATTGAAACAAAACTTTCAGGTATGATACTAGCTGTTGGTACGATTGAAAGCTACCGCAAGCAGGGATACGCAACTGCTGTAGTGTCTGCTTTGGTGAATGATTGTAACATGAAGAATAAAACGGCTTGTTTATTTTATTCGGATCCGGATGTTGGCCGATTGTATCAACATTTGGGCTTTAAGGATACACAAAAATGGATCATACTAAAAAATAAAGAAGCGTAAGAAACAGCATACAAAAAAGGTCAACCAGTGAATTCTGAACTGGTCCCTGTCAAGTAGACAGTGTAAAAAATAAAAACATATTTGTTTTAGACTTATGCTATGTGCATAA
>NZ_JBEMBC010000050.1:0-19551 GCF_040274425.1 Carnobacterium sp. | reverse complement strand
CCAAAGACACTATCCAATTAGCTGAAATCATCAAAGAAAAAAAAGCAAAAGTAATCGTCATTACGAGTTATTCACTTTCTCCTTTAGCAAAATTTGCAGATGCTTTATTGCTATCAACTGCTGAAGAAACGGACTATCGTTCTGAGGCATTAACATCTCGTATCACACAACTAAGTTTAATCGACGCTTTGTTTGTTAGTGTTATGTTCAAAACCGGTGATTTTGCAACTCATTCACTTGAGGAAGTCCGTAAAGTAATTTCTCAGACTAAACTGTAATGATTATTTACTCTTATGATTAAGTAAATAAATTACTAGTAATCGTTTTCTTTTTCAAGCCCTTTCCTTTGCTTTCCGTTCTTTTTATTTTATATAATGAATGCGAATCATATAAAATAAATCTTAGGGAGGAATAGAATATTATGAGTAAATTTGTAAAAGGAAGTTACCTCACCATAGAAGAAGCAAGAATAGCTGTTGATGAAGTTGTAAGTGAAGGCTATGACAAAAAGTTAATTACTCTTGTCACAAATAGGGAGACTGCTGATACTTTGCCTAATGATTTAGATGTAGGAGTTTCTACCGAACACGCTGATAAGAATGATGGTAATGATGAATCATTTATGGACAAAGTAAAAAATGTTTTTACAATGAGCGATGATGAAGCTGAAAATGCAAATGTTGACACAACAGATGAAGGTTACGAAGCAGATGAAACAGTCTTGAGCAGCTATAAAGATGATATCAAAAATGGCTCTATTATAGTATTGGTAGATGACTTTTCCGAAGAACCTGGAGCTGAAGATTTTGATAACAGCACCCCATTTGGAGCAGCAGATACACCTACTACTCCTGTTCCTCCTTCTGATTCAATAGATACTGTAGATACCGTTGACACAATAGACACGACTGATTATTCAACGTTGGATACTGAAACAGAAGATTCTACATTAACAGATGCTGAAAGAATTCAACTTAAAGAAGAGCGTTTAGATGTTGGTACGACAGAAGTTCAAACTGGCGAAGTAACCATCAATAAAACGATTGATGAAGAAACAAAAACCGTTGATGTGCCTGTTAAACACGAAGAAGTTACCATTGAAAGACATCCCGTAACGGATAGTACTCCTGTAGAGGAATCGCTTGAACTCGAAGATGAAACAATTGTTATACCCGTAACAGAAGAACAACTTGATGTTAACAAACGTTCCGTTGTTACTGATGAAGTAACCATCAATAAAGATACTAAAGAAGATGTCAAAGAAGTTACAGATACCGTTCGTAAAGAGAATTTAGATGTACAAACGCATGGAGATGTTACGATTGAAGATGAAGATGACACTACACCTCTGTAAATAAAGTGATTTTTCTAGATTGAAGATATGAAAGCATCAATAGAGGGATTTCCTTATTGGTGCTTTTTTGTTTTAATGCTTATCTTCATGTATAAAACTAAATTATAGTGTATTTTTAAAAAAGCATCTTATTGATTTCACTTTAAATGATAACGAATGCACTTAAATTAATTGAACAATCATATATGAGGGGGAACAATTATGGATTTGGGTATTTCAGGAAAAATCGCACTGGTTACCGGAGCTGACTCGGGTATTGGTTGGGAGACCGCACGTGTCCTTTTAGAAGAAGGAGCTACTGTTATTCTTACCGATAAGGAACCAAATAAATTGACTTTAGCAGTCGAAAAACTAGGACACGTGAAAAATGTTTTCAGTTACCCCGGAGATATTACAAGTATAAAAGACTTAAAAACAATTCATCAAAAAATTGCTGAAGACGTTGGAAAAATCGATATTTTGGTCCAATCTGCAGGCATCACAGGTGCACAAGGACTTTTTCACGAATTGGATGATGAAGGGTGGACAAATACCATTGAAGTCGACTTGCTTGGACCTGTCCGTTTAGTAAAAGAATTTTTACCTGATTTAAGAGCTGGCGGCTGGGGAAGACTGGTCTTCATCGCCTCTGAAGATGCGGTGCAGCCATACGATGACGAAATTCCTTATTGTTGTGCAAAAGCCGGAATTCTAGCATTATCAAAAGGACTTTCTCGAACGTATGCCCGCGAAGGACTGTTAGTCAACTCTGTTTCACCTGCTTTTATTGAAACGCCCATGACGGATGCCATGATGGAGAAAAGATCTAAAGAATTGTCTGTTTCAAAAGATGAAGCTATTCAGTCTTTTCTTGATAAAAAAAGACCTTATATGGAGCTTAAACGTCGCGGACAAACAGAAGAAGTAGCTGCAGTCATTGCATTCCTCTGTTCAGACAAAGCTTCTTTTGTTAACGGATCAAATTATCGCGTGGACTCTGGTTCTGTGGCAACAATCTAATAACCAAAATGGAGGAATAACTAATGGCAAATTATACGAACGAAAAACTGAATCCTCAAGCTATGGCTAAATATTACGATTATTTAATTATAGGCGGCGGAATGGCAGCAGATACAGCAGCTAGAGGAATCCGTGAACAAGATTCATTTGGCAGCATTGGTATCGTTTCTGCCGATACTGATGAACCATATACCCGTCCGGCTCTAACTAAAAAATTATGGACGGATTCAACCTTTACTGAAGAACAAGTTGCTCTCAATACGACAAAAGAGACAAAAAATTCTACACTTAAACTGAATACAACTGTAACAGCTATTGAGCGAGAACATCATCGCGTTCAATTAAAAGATGGTACATCTATTGGGTATAAAAAATTGCTGCTTGTTACCGGTGGAGAGCCTACAAAAATTGAAGGTCCAGATGATGAACATGTGATTGTATTTAGAGAGCGGTCTGATTACAGACGTTTGCGTGAGTTTTCAGGCAATAACCAGCATGTCATAATTGTAGGCGGCGGATATATTGGATCAGAACTAGCCGCTGGATTGATTCAAAACAACACGAAAGTAACACTTATTTATCCTGATGAGGTGTTAGGAGGTAGTCAATTTCCTAGTGAACTAGCAAAAGAATATGAAAATTCTTTCCGCGAAGCTGGCGTGAACCTTTTAAATGGCAAACGTGCAGAGTCTTATACAAAAGAAGATGGCAAATTAACTCTTCATCTTGACGACGAAACTACAGTCCAAGGTGACACGATCGTTATTGGTTTAGGGGTATCGCCTCGTATTTCATTAGCTGAGCAAAGCGGCCTTAAAGTAGAAGATGGTGTGTACGTTGATGAACAATTGCGTACAACCGATCCAGACATTTGGGCTGCTGGTGATATTGCCTATTATCCGGATAAAATTTTGGGCAGAACTCGTATTGAACATGTGGATCATGCCAGAAAGTCTGGTAAAGCAGCCGGTAAAGCAATGGCTGGTTCAACTGAGCCTTATGCATATACACCTTACTTCTATTCTGTTGTTTTTTCTATTTCGTGGAAAGCAATCGGTACACTAGACTCTTCCTTAACTACAATAATTGATGAAGTCGGGAATGGCAAAGTAGTTTATTACTTAGAGGATGATCTTCCCGTAGGCATTTTAACTTGGAATGTAGAGCCTGATCTAGATGAAGTGCGTGCAGTCCTAAGCAATCCACCTATCGATCCACAATCATTAAAGGGACTAATTCAAGATAAACAATAACCGCTTGATTAAAATAGCCTCACTTTCTAGCTGATTGAATACAGCTTAGAGAGGGAGGCTATTTTATCTATTTGCAAAATTTTCAGTAACTTGTTGAAACTTCTTATGCAATTCATCCATTACAACAAATCGTGCTTCACGGATAACTTCTTTCCTTTCACTAAATAACAATAATGATGGAACAGTAAACACTGTGAATTGGCTAGCCACTTCGGGAATGTCATCTGCACTAACTTGAATCGGTTTGATCATTGGAAATTCTTTTAGCATCTCTTGTACTTGTGGCTGGACAGCATGACAAATTCCACAGTCTTCTCTTGAAATATAAATAAAAGCAAGAGAATTTTCGTTAATAAATTGGATAACTTGATCTATGGACGTTGCCTGAGTAAATGTATTCATTTTTTAACCTTCTTTCTATACATTGACTCTCCAATATAGAAATTTTGACAAGAATTAGTTTCACCGCTCTATACTAGTACGAAAACTAATTAAGATAAATAGTCTTGTTTGAGAACAGAGTAATGAACATCATCTATATATCGATTTTTGTGGATTCTATTTTTTCTTAACGTTCCTTCATAAGTCATACCTAAACGTTTCATCACTTTTCCGGACATTGGATTTTCACTATCATGGCAAGCAAAAATTCGTTCCAGTCCTAATGTTTCGAAACCCAGCTCAAGAATCATTTTTCCTGCTTCTGTAATATATCCATTTCCCCAATAATCTTTATTTAAAGTGTATCCAATCTCCGCACTATTCTTTTCTTCCTTCAACCTTATATCAATTGTACCAATCATCTTTTTAGTTTCTTTCAATACAATGGCGTACTTCCCAAGAGGTTCTTTCATAAAATAATTAGCAATATTTTTTCTCGTTTCTTCTACATTCTGATGCTTTTCAAAAACAAAACGAACAGTTTCTTCATCAGAAGCATATTCATACATATCTTCCGCATCCGACAAAACGACTGGTCGTAACAGAATACGTTTCCCTTCTAAGTGATTGTAACAACTTAGTAAATAAATATATTCTTCCATACACTCCACCCCATTTCTCTTTTAATTTAGCAGGATGGATTCATTCAGTCAACCCTCATGGCTTTATTGCTTGTTCATAAAGCTTATCATATTGTTTAACTGTTAATTGTTGACAATAGTCCATAAATTCGTAAACTTAATGTGAGCCCTTACAAATGACTACTATTTTTTAAACCGATTCTTAATCCGTCTAATCAAACTATTAAAGTTGGGAGGGACCGTTATGATTTCAATAGTTGTTCCAATTCGTAATGTTGAAAAATCATTGACTAAGTGCTTACAAAGTATTAAAGGTCAGACTTACCATCAGTTGCAAGTCATTTTAATTGATATTGGTTCAATTGATAAAAGTGGTGAAATTTGTGAAAAATTTGCTAAAAATGATTCTAGATTCACTGTTATCCACATCCCGAACAGTAATCTTTCTGTTGCAAAGAACATTGGGCTATCTCGTGCTCAAGGAGAATATATTTGCTTCATTAATGCTGTTGATTGGATTGACGCAGAAATGTTGGAACGTCTCATCACGACAAATAGACTATTTAATGCTGACATGATTACTTGCAGATATTATGAAGATACTATTTCAGAACTCTATCTCGTTCCTGGACCTGATGAAACAAGAATGATATCAAAAAATGAAGCCATTCAACTCTGTCTAGCTCAAACTAGAGCTTATGGTTTTTTATGTAATAAACTTTTTAAATTAGATTTATTTAACTCTTACCCCACTATCCGTTTTGATGAACAAATAAGTTATTATGAAGATTTATTAGTAGTTATACAATGTTTCTTCAAAAGCCAAACCATTATTTACAGCCCGCCACCTCATTACCACTATTACCTCAGTCGCCATTTGCCAATAAGTGTGTTACAAAACAAAGGGAAGTTAACCGGTTTAACTGCACTAGAACATGCCGTTGATCTATTAGTACAAGACTCTACAATCGATACACGCATACTTAAAGATTATTATATCAGACTAACTCTTTCTTCTTTATTCCTCTTAATTTCCTTAGAAAATGTGAATAGCCCCCTAATAAATGAACTTAAACAAAATTTATACCGTTATGGTTTGTATGAACACAAAGACAAAGATTTAAGAAAATGCCATCTAATAACGCGTAGAAATATTGGATTAGGTAAAATTTACTGGGATATGTTCTACAAGAAAAAGTTGGCAGAATGATTAAGGTTAACGTACTATGAATAGGTGCTTTATTCTTAACTAAAAAGAGTCACTTCTGAAAAGGAGTGACTCTTTTTCTTTCACATTATAATTTAAAAAGTTTCCATACTTTATAAAAAGAGGTACCTGTTAGAAATAAAGTATTCGTTTGTGTTACCATTTTTATTTTTACATGATATAATGGCAATCAGATTATAAAAAGATAACAAATAGATTGGAGGAATAGTCATCGTACATTCAACATTCGTAAATCATACCCTTTATCCTGCTTATCAAGATGTGGACTCTTTAGACAAAGCTATATTCCCTGAAAATATTAGTTTAGAAGAAGCTTACACTATGCAACACTTGTTTACAGCAGCCAAAGAACACAATGGCGAAAAACTTCAAGGGTATAAAATTAGTATGACAAGTCCAGAAACGCAAGCTCTTTTTGAAGCCTCTGAACCGTTATATGGACAGTTAACAAGTAATCGGGTTCGTAACACCCTTTCGTTATCAAAAGATACAGCTCATGCATTAATAGAATTGGAACTAGTCTTTCTTGTTCAAGAAGAACTCTCTTCTGAAGATTCAATTGAGGATATTCTTAAAAAGACTACAATAGCGCCAGGTTTGGAGGTACCAGATTCTCGTTTTCAGGATTGGTTTCCAAAAATGTCTAAAGAGCAAGTTTGTATAGATGGAGCAGTAGGCGGGTATGTTTGTTATGGTTCATCAAAAAAAGCTACATATGAAGATTTAGACAATATACAAGGTCGATTGATTCATAATGAACAAATCATTGCACAAGACTCATCAAGAACTGTTATGGGACATCCGGTAAAAGCAATAGAATGGCTGCTAAAAAAATTAAGTGAACAAGGTCTTTCACTCCAGCCTGGTATGTTTATTTCTTCTGGTACTTTTGTTATGCCTCAAGTGTTAACTGCTGGTACCTATAAGGGAGAGTTTGACCACTTTGGTACAGTAACATTAACCATTTCTGAATAGATTTTAATGGGTAACCACTTTGATCTTGAGATAGTTAATAATGGAAGAAATAAAATAAGACTTGTTAAAGGAGTAAACACTTTAACAAGTCTTTTTAAATTCAACAAATTATATTTTTTCGGTTTTTACGATAGTATTACTTTGTTTTTCGTGGAATTTTTTCATTACAAAACGTGCAATTGGTTGTGCAATCAATGCTTCAACCCAAAAAGCAATGAAAAAGTTTCTTGGCCAGTTTAAAAATAAGTGTCTAATTGGATCTAAACTAATCGTTCTTGTCCCGATCCAAGTTCCAATAATGGTTAATAAGAAAGATAAGATCGTCACGCTGAAAAGAAGATTAAATACAATATGTGCATTAAAGCTATCTGTTTTTTTAGTGAATTTTCCAACAAGTTTTTCTACCAAAGGTCCAACAAGTAGCCCTTCCAACAGAACTACACAAATCCAGATAAAGGGCATTGTTTTTAAAGCCATCATATACACTTCTTTAGTCATCCCGCCAAATTCAAAAGCCATAATAATAGGCGCAATAATATTTACTGAAATAATTGAAATAACACCTAAAAATAGTAAAAATTCTTTACCGTTTCTTGGTAATCTTGTTTCGTTTTCCATTTTTTATCATCTCCATAGATTCTATTTCAGATGGTAAAACGTATTATGAAACAAAATTTTGTGTGTTTTAAAAACACATAATTCATTTACAAATGACGCCACACACTGATAATTGCTGTACTCATTAATAGCAATTAAACAAAAAAATTGTGTACTCTTTTATCCACAATGGTAGAAACTGGAAAAAGAATAGACAACAGCAACAAAAAGACACTTTATCACACCAAAAACTAAGGATGCGGATAATTTATTTGTTCATTTGTACTAATTAGCACAATACTGCCATTATATCCGCATTTGCTAGAAATAACAAGTATTTTTTTTAAATCAAAAAAGTAGTGTATCTCATTCAGCATGAGTACACTACTTTCCTATTATTTTGGTTAACAGCTACTTATGAATGTTGTTTTAACAAGTCATCAAATTCAGTGGTAACCGCTTCTTTAGAAAGATGTCTCCAAGCAAAGTATTTCCAAGAATTTCTGCTGGGTTTTCAGCAGTTTTTTTTCTAAAAAGTTACTTGATAATTTTTTAGTTGTTTCTACCCAATAAACCAGACTAGAAATGTTGCCGACTTCTTCTCCACTAATTTTCCACTTCCTAATCACTTTTTCTATTATTTTTTAAAAGAGGTCAAGTTACCTCGACCCTCTAACTGTTATGCTTATTTTTCCAGACTGTTCATTCTCTATGTAGTGTCACTTTGCCATGAAATGACTTTTGACGGAAGAGTGGCGCATTAAACGAACTTCACTTGTCTATGAAACGGTTCTTCATGGAAGAGTGAGAATGAAAAAGATCCTCACTTGTCTATGAAAGGTGGTTTCATGGACAAGTGAAACAAAAAAACCTTACTATTTCATAGAAAAGTAAGGTTTAAACGTATGGAGAGGCTAACTTTTGTCCTAGCAAACTCTCTTTTTTATATCTAATTTAGTTGTTAAGCTTTCTCAGCTTCTTTTCTTATTTGAGAAGTGTTTGTTTGGGTATCATCTGAAAGTAATTTATTGGCAACGAGTAGAAGAATTGGTAAGATAACATCATCTGCATATCCAACTACAGGAATGAAATCGGGGATAAAATCGATTGGACTAATGATATAGAGGATGATCCCTGCTACCATTAATTTCTTTTTCCCACTTGTTTTTGTATTAAATAAAGAAAGTATGAGAGACTTCACTTGTGACATTGGGGTCTTATTTTGCTTTGTCTTCATTTTCATTTTTACATGACCTCCATTTTGGTCTGGCTACAATTAGTATAACTGTAGCCAGACCAAAATGTATCGGTCTAAAGCATGATTTTTTAGGCTAACTCTTTGGCTTTTCTTGAAAAATCCGTCATTTCAGCTGCTAGATTGGAACGCAAATCAGATAAATCATTATTCACCAAATGTTTGTTCCGAACCACTGCTGTCCCATTGATAAAGACATCACGTACATTTGATGCATTTGCAGAATAAACTAGCGCTGCATAAGGATCAAAAATTGGAAACATATTGACTGAAGTTGTTTCAATTAATACGATATCGGCTTTTTTTCCAGATTCCAACGACCCAATTTTATCGGACATGTTCAATACCTTCGCACCTTCAATAGTGGCCATTGCTACAATTTCTTTAGCAGGAAAAGCCTTTCTATCATGTAAGGCTGTCTTATGGAAATTAGCCACGAGTTTCATTTGCGTAAATAAGTCCAATGTATTGCCGCTACTTGGTCCATCTGTTCCTAAGCCCACTGGAATAGCTAGATTGAGCATTTCCTGTATTGGAGCGACTCCTTTAGCTGATTTCGTATTCGCTCCAATACAATGAGCAACCCCAACTCCTTCTTGTTTTAATATTTGGAGATCCTGACTAGATACATGAATACAATGAGCTGCGATAAAACGAGGACTAAGAACACCAATTGATTGTAAAAACTTTACAGGCGTAACGTTATATTTTTCTCTAAAATGGTTCATTTCATAATCCATTTCTGCTACATGCATGGTCATTGGAATACCGTACTCTTCTGCTAGCGCAGCAGCTACTTTTAATGCTGCTGGATCATTTGTATTTGGTGCATGAGGCGCAATGGCCGGTGTAATCAACTCATGGCCGAGCCATTTTGGAATAAACTTTTTAGCATACTCAATGCCTCCATGAGCTGTTGGAGCATCGCAAGTTGGAAAATCAACAACGGTCTCCCCTAAAATGGCTCGAGATTTCATTTCATCAGTAGCTTGTGCTAGAGCGTCTTCAAAATAATACATATCTGTAAATGTCGTAATACCAGCCAATTGCATTTCAGCAATTGCGTATTTGCCACTATGATAGGCTAATTCTTTCGTCATACAGGCTTTTTCTAATGGAAACAAAAAACGACGCAACCGGTCAGGACAATCATCACCTAACGACCGAAAAGGGATCATCCCAATATGAGTATGGGTATTTACCATACCAGGAATCGCGATTGTTTGATGAGCATCAATTACTTCATCAAAGTTACTTTCTGATTGTAAGAGCTGATCATATGAACCTATTTCCAAAATTTCATTGTCTTCTATAATTAAGTAACCATCAGAATATTCAGTACGTTTGGCATCCATCGTTAAGATATAGCTATTTTTAATCAAAGTCTTCATCTAATCTCCTCCACTAATGGGATCTTGCGTTGACTTCGCACATCAAACAGTCCCTTATCCGTAATTTTTATAGCTGGAGAAACAGGTAAAGACAATGTTGAAAAAGACATGATTTCATTAGCATTGCGGTAGCCCAAATCAATCATTCCTTGTCGTACCTCACTTAATTGTTGTCCAATAACTTGGATAGGTTCGTCACTGATGATTCCGCCAATCAAAAGCGGGCAGCAACTTACGACTATTTCATTTTTAGCGGTTAAGTAACCGCCTTGTATCTCAACCAGTTTATTTTGGGCTACTACTAAATCTTCAACCGTTGTTCCCATCACCATCAAATTATGGTGATCATGTGCCCAAGTTGTTCCTATTGCTCCTTTTTCTGTCAGTGCATTTTCGACAAGACCATATGCTGTATTCCCAGATTTCCCATACCGTTCCATTACTACAATTAACGCTAGACCACTTGATTCCCAATCCAAATAACCATTTTTTATTGGGATTTCTCTTTGAACACATTCAGTAAAGGTCCCTACTTCAGCTATACGAATCACATTACAAACAGCAGCCTGTCCTTCAACTCGAATTTTAAAGTCATCCCATTCAGCTTTTTCACAGTGAACGGATGAATAAAAGGAAGCAGGAAAATCCGGTTTAGTTTCGGGGTACGCTATTTCGTCCCCTTTTTTATGCACCAAATTCCCAGCTTTGTAAACGGCTGAAGCTTCCATTGTTGCAGGATCCTCCAACAAAATAAAGTCAGCTTTAAAACCGGAAACAATCGCACCTCGATCTTGAAATCCCATCCTTCTTGCTGGAGTATATGTGCTCATATATATTGCTTGTTCAACTGGAACACCTGCTTGAATCGCTAGTTGAACATTCTTATTTAGATGCCCTTCCAACAATTCGTCTGCCATAATATCATCCGTCACAATGGCACAGTATTCATAAAATTGATTGTTCACTACTACTTCCATATTTTCTTTCGTCAACGATTTGCGTTGCAATTCAATAAACATTCCACTGCTGATTTTTTCGTAAATAGATTCTGGACTTTGCTGAGTGTGATCTGCCGTTATACCTTGGTACATAAATTTAGCCAAATCCAATCCTGAGACGAGAGGCACATGTCCTTCAATAGGCATAAAAGGTTTCTTTTCCTGAATGGTATGTAAAATTTGGCGAATTAAAGAATTTGAATCATTCACAATACCGTCAAAATTCATGGCTTCTCCAAGAGCGATTACTTTAGGATGATTTAATAATTGCTGAACTTCTTCTACTCCTATGAAACCACCTGTCGTTTCTAATGCTGGAATCGTTGAAGGGACAGAAGATGGAATCGCATAAAAAATATCCATTTCCGTTTCTTCATTCATAAAGGTATCCATTCCTTCTACGCCAAATACGTTAACGATTTCATGAGCATCAGCAACAATCGTTGTTATTCCATGAGTCAAACCGGCTTTCGAAAAAATTGAAGGAGGAACCATCGAACTTTCAATGTGCATATGGATATCGATCAATCCAGGAATCATGTAGTTTCCATTCGCATCAATAGTAGCATCCGATTTCAAATCTGCCGATGCCCCTATTCCTATCGAAAAGAATTTTCCATTAAGAATGGCCACATCTTTCCATTCAAATTTCTTTAAAAAGCTATTAAACACTTGTACATTCGTAATGATCTTATCTACTTTCATCTGTCATTCACCTTTCTACTATAAAAATAACCTCTTAATAGAGAAGAGGTTATTTTTTTCAAACTATTTTATTGGTTTCTTTATTGATTCATCGTTCTATTCCATGTTTTGATCCAATCGTCCATTTGGGTATTCACAAATTCAAAATCTACTGGTTTAGTTAACTCAGCAATGTCGCCATACGTTTTATTTTCAGCAACTTCTCCAGATAATTCAACTTCTTTATTTGTTGGAGCTTCATTTAATGAAGCAGCTGTGATAGTTTGTAATTCTTCACTGAGTCTCCAATCCACAAAATTATAGGCCATTTCTTTATTTTTAGAATTCACATTAATATTTACGGTATTAAAATTGGCATACGTACCAGAAGCTGGAACAACGTATTGAACAGCTGGATGAGCTTCTGAAATCATTGGAATTGCAAAATCGCCTACAACTGCTGCAACAATTTCACCCGATTGAAACATATTAGCTAAATCAGAAGACTTAGCATACGTTTTGACGATATTAGGAGAAAGTTCTTCCAGTCCTTCAAAAGCTGCTTCACCATTGTCAGTAGTAATATCTACACCTTTATACTCACTAGCTACGTACATCATCGATGGTCCAAAAGTGGTAGCAATATCCGGGATAGAAATTTTCCCTTGAAGTGATGGATCCCATAAGTCAGAAAATTCATCAATCTTCATTCCAGCAGCTTCTTCATCATAAATAATTCCAATACTATTTACTGTATACGCTGCTCCAGATCCGTTCTCACTCAACACTTTTGCACTATCAATCAATTCAGCTAAATTAGGAATTTTTTCTGTATTGATTTCTTCAAATAGCCCTTCTGTCGCTCCTTGAGAGGAATTTGATTGCGGCAAATCAATAATATCAACAGTCGAGTTAGGATTATTTTCAAATTTAGTGTAACGTTCAGAACTTGTACCTGTCTCTACTACAATGTCTACCCCATGCTCTTCTTCAAATGGTGCAAATATATCTTCTTGCATAACATCTTCACTTAATCCAAAGGTAGATATCACTAATTCTTTGTTCTCTCCACTCGCTTCTTGTCCACACGCCATTAAAACGGCTGCACTCATCACTGTCAAACTTGCCAAAATTGCTTTCTTTTTCATCACTTAAAAATCCCCCTTTTTATAATTGGTTAGACTAAAATCAATTTTTCTTTTGGAATAACCACACAAACATTATCTCCTACTTGATAACCAGGTACTCGCACATCATTGACTAACAGCTTACCAATAGCTGTTTCTACTTCATATTGGTAACTCTTGCCTAAAAACGTACGAACTCTTATAGTGCCAGCTAGACTATTAGATGGCACCTCTTGATCATTCGCAGAAAGTAAAATATCATCTGGTCGAATCGTTCCGGTTGCTTGTTGTCTATCTGCTGGATGCAGTGTTTCAATTAACGTTCCATCCGAAGTTGTGTAAGAATGTGTATCTTGTTTGGCTAAAGCAAAGAAATTTTCAAAGCCAATGAAGCGAGCCACAAATTCCGTTTTAGGATTTTTATAAATTTCTTCCGGAGAATCATACTGTTCAATTACTCCGTTGTTCATAACGGCTACTTTATCTGAAATCGAAAAACATTCTTCTTGATCATGTGTTACAAAGACCGTCGTTATACCTAATCTGCGTTGAATGCGTTTAATTTCAATACGCATACTGATACGCAATTTAGCATCCAAATTACTCAAAGGTTCGTCTAGTAACAATAATTGAGGTTCAATCACTAAAGCTCGAGCAAGAGCTACACGTTGACGCTGCCCTCCAGAAAGTTGCTTAGGATAACGTTCAGCATAATCTGATAAGTCAGTAGATTCTAAAATAGCCTGCACTTTAGTTTCGATGACCTCTTTTTTTTCTTTCCTCAACTTCAATCCAAAACCAATATTTTCTTTAACAGTTAAGTGTGGAAATAACGCATAACTTTGAAAAACCATTCCAAAATTACGTTTGTGGACAGGAACCTTTGTCAAATTGGTCTCTCCTACAGTAAAGGTTCCATCATTAGGCTCAATCAGGCCTGCAATGACCCGTAAAGTCGTTGTTTTCCCACAACCTGATGGTCCTAGTAATGAAATCAGTTCCCCTTTTTCCATAGATAAATTGAGTTCTTTTAATATATTATTTTTTCCATCATAACTAACACGAATATTTTCTAAGTCAACAAATAACATAACAGTACATGTCCTCCTTAAGGGTATTTAACAAAACGACTAATAGAGTGAGCAGTTAAATGTGAATCTAGTTTTTTTGCTTAATTTATTTGTCTTTTGTGCAAGTAATTTACTAGACTACTTTTGCTAGTCCAAGGGTTTTTTCAATTAAAAACATCAAGATGATCGTTCCAAGCATCAAAAGTACAGACAAAGCAGAAACGACTGGGTCATAATTATATTCAATGTAATTCATTAACGTGGTAGGTAAAGTCGAAATACCAGGACCAGATAAAAATTGTGAAACAGGTATATTGTTAAATGAATTAATAAATGCCAACATAAAAGAAGCAAATATACTGGAAGAGATATTTGGCAATACAATACTCGTAAAAGCTTTGAATTTAGTGCTGCCTAAAGTCCATGCCACCTCTTCTATTGAAAAGTCTAATTGTTCTAAACTAGAACCCACTACACGAATAATGTAAGGTAAACTGATTAAAAAATGCCCTAACAACAACCCGTGGAATAGTGGTACTTGGAGGCGGATAACGATAAATTGAAATAGAGAATACCCTACTACAACACCAGGTATGATAGTTGGTGATAAAAAGAAACTTTTTATCCAATCTTTCCCTTTCACACCGTTCCTAGTTAACGCATACGCAGCAGGAATTCCAACAACTAAGGCCAATAAAGTTGCCAGTAAGGAAATTTCTAAACTCAATAAAAAGCTGTCTATAAAAGATTGGTTTTTAAAAACAGCTGTAAACCACTTAAATGTAAATCCAGTAATTGGAAATTGAATGGTCGAATTTTCTCCAAAAGCGGTTATCGTTATAATGACTAAGGGAATAAATAAGAACGCAAATACAGCTCCAACGAATAATGACAACCCTCTTTGTTTACGCATCTTTTTCACCTCGCTTGTCGATTCTATTGGCAATTAAGTTAAGACCTTTCATTACCAGTACAGTGGTAATGATCATGATCAACGCAATAACACTTGCGTCTTCCCAATTTCCCAACGTCATAGCGTTTTGGTAAAGAAACGTTGACAACATCATATTACGATTACCTCCAAGTAATTGAGGAGTTGTATAAGCTGTCAGCGTGCCTGTAAATACTAGAACACTCCCTACTATAATCCCAGGAATACTCAAAGGTAAAATGACTTTAATAAACGCTTTAATACGACTTGCACCAAGCGTTTCTGCCGCTTCCATGATTTCTGGATTGATATTTTCCATTACACCTACTAATGTGATGATCAAGATGGGTAAAAACAAATAAATTGAGCCAATAATAATTGAAAACTCAGTATACAGTAAGGTCAATGGCTCAGAAATAATCCCTATACTGGACAATAATTTATTGATCACACCGTTTTGTCCTAATAAATTGATCCATGCAAAACTTCGAATAACAGAATTGGTCAACATCGGAAATAGTGTAAATGCCATTAATAACCCTCGCCATTTTGGAGATGTTCCAGCTATAAAGTAAGCAGTAGGAACTCCAAGGATGATGCAAATGAACGTTACAATAAGTGAAACGCGAATTGTTCGGATAAAAATACCGACATTATATGAGTCCTGAAAAAAAGAAGTATAAGACTCAATTGAGAATGATCCATTATAAAATGTAGGCCAAATGACTGACACTAACGGAATCAATAAAAAGAAAATAAGTAAGATGAATCCCGGTGCTAGTATTAGATACGGGATTTTTTTCGACATAAGATAAATCCTCCTAACAAACGAAAAGATCAAGAGTCAATAAAAAGCACTCTTGTATCATTTCTGTTATTTCTTAACATTCATATTTCTACACCAATCAGTATAACGGTTAAAAAGAGATTGAACAATCATTTTAACGAATTAACGTAAACAAATATTAATTATTGTTCGTGTTTAATCGCATTTCATTTATCCTATTAGGATTTATGACATAATTACCCTCTAATTAAAGTTAAAATAAAATGAGAAAATGGCCAAAAAAATAAGCAACAGTAAGTTGCTTAAGGAACTCTCTATTTTTCTAAAATCTGATGTTCTTCTTAATTAGATGTTTCCTAGAACGAAACCTACAATATAGGCAACTACAGCAGCCAATCCTCCAACAACTAACATTTCAATACCAGACTTCAACCAGTTTGAGTGATTAATTTTAGATTTAACTGCCCCCAGAATAAATAACGTTATTCCGGTAAGCATAGAAGCAATTAGAAAGGAATTCTGTACTAAAATTGGTAGACCTAGTGAAAATACGTACGTTAGAAGTGGAACGACACCAAAGAGACTAAAAGATAAAAAAGTGGCTATAGCATTTTTAAGAGGCAATTGTTCGGTTGAGTCAGAACCATACTTTTCTTTCCATACTTGGTTTATAAAAGGTTTCTCATATTTCGCAAGTGTTTTTACGATTACGTTCGCATCCTCTTTATCCACTCCTTGGTCTACAAATGAATCCATCATTCGCTTCACTTCTTTTTCATGATGGTTTACAATCTCTAATTGCTCTTTTTGCCATGTCATTTTTTCATATTCGTTTTGAGATTTTGTTGAAAGATAATCCCCCACAGCCATTGAAAATCCATCAGCCAATAAATTGGAAAATCCTAGAATCAAGATAACTTTAAGTGATAATTCTCCACCAACGCTTCCTGCTACCACAGCAAAAGTTGTAACGATGCCATCCAATCCTCCGTAAACAATACTTTTAATGTATTTGCCGTTGCTGGTTTGCCTTTTTTTGCGTGGATTAGTCATTTTAGCCACCCCTTAATAAGTAGACTGATAAAAAAATTTTCATACAGCTTTTTTGACGAAAACCGGCTGATCCTTATTTTTGATGCCTATTTATTTAATTTCCCATGTTCAATGTGAGTATTGCAATGATCCATAAACCCATAATTAAAACTAGTGAACTGATAGAGCACAAAAAAATACCCAATAGAATATAATTCGTTTTCTGCTTAACTAAATGATCTTTAATAGAAAAAGCCACTATAAATAGACCTATACAACTAACTACGATCCAACCGGCCAACTCCATATTTGTATAGTTAGCTGAGAAAAATAAAAAGTATAGCATCAAAAATAATTGGATATAAAAAAAGCATTCGCGATAATTTTCTACCCATTTCCCCATATCATTCACCTTCTCTTTTCCAAGTATTCCAACTCTCCATGTGAACATCTTAACAACGAATCTCAATTAATGCAATTGTTATTTAAAGGTATATAACCTATTATCTAGTTAAAAAAAATATTCTTTGTTCAATAAGTTCAGACAAATAATTGAGTGATTTTATATCCTTTAATTTTCGCTCGGTTTCACTAGTTTAGTTAAAAGATTTTTTTCTATCCATACTTTTTCATTTGAATTTTTTATAATAATGTCAAAGTTCTGACTGAATGGATGCATAAACAATTTGTACTGAATTCGTCGCTGTTCGTGAGATTGACGTAAAGCACTTATATCCGTGCCTCTTTCCAATATGTCTCTTCCAACTCTTCTTACTAACTCTATTTCATCATCTGTGTAAAAGTAAATTTTCAGATCCATTAACGTAGGATCAATAAATGCGACACTCATTCCTTCTATGATCGTGACTTTTTTAGGAGTTATTAATTCACTTTTTTTGTAATCAGTATTTATGGTATAAAAGTCTAATCCAGCTTTGATCATTCGGATATCTCTTTCTAGAGACGATGTATAATGAGCATCTGGATGACAAGCAGTCATTTTTGAATAATAGTTTTTATGTTGATACGGATAATGGATCATGGCATATTTCCGTAATTGTGACGTAACAATATATGGATCTGTATTGATATATGATACTTCGTTTAATCCTATCAATTGTGTCAGTTTAGTAGAAAAAGTTGTTTTACCTGCAGCACCATGACCTGATATACCAATAATCACCAGCTTGTCTGACTTATTTATCCAATCTATGACTTCATCAAGTAAGTTATTCACTGTTCCACCCTTTTCTATCCCATTTTTTGATTTTTACTATTTGCTTGCTTAATAAATCCTCACTTTATTTTATCATTATTGAAAACGGTTTTCTTTAAAATTATTAGTTTGTTATCAAAAAAAACTGAATGTATTTAGGCAAAAATAAAAAGCAGTATGGTCATTTAAATGAACTCATACTGCTTTACAATTAATTGAATATAGTTAAGCTAATTCAGTACCACCAGTTACACCATAAATTTGTGCAGTCACGTAGCTTGATTTTGTAGAAGCTAAGAAAACATAGATATCAGAAAGTTCTACCGGTTGACCTGCTCGTTGTAACGGAGTATCTTGCCCAAAGGTTGGAATAGCTTCACTCGGCTGACCTCCAGAAATTTGTAACGGTGTCCAGATAGGCCCTGGAGCTACCACGTTAACACGAATTCCTTTTGGCGCTAGTTGTTTTGCTAGACCTCGGCTAAATCCATTAATCGCAAACTTAGTTGATGCATAATCTAGTAAATTTGCACTTGGATTGTATCCTTGAACAGAAGATGTCGTAATAATCGAAGAACCCTCTGGAAGATAAGGTAAAGCAGCTTTTATTACCCAAAAAAGCGAAAATACATTTATTTCAAAGGTTTGTTTTAATTGTTCTGTCGTAAGATCTAGAATATCTTCCACAGCTTGCTGTTTTCCAGCAATTAAGGCTAGTATATCTAATCCACCAAGTTCTTTATGTGCTTGATCAACAAGTTGTTTACAAAATGCTTCATCACTTAAATCACCTGGGATAAGAATAGCTTTTCGTCCAGCTTGTTCAATTAATTGTTTCACTTCTTGCGCATCTGTTTCTTCTTCTGGAAGGTAGCTCAAAACAATATCGGCTCCTTCACGTGCGTAAGCAATGGCTGCAGCACGACCTATACCAGAGTCTCCTCCTGTTACAAGAGCTTTTCGTCCAACTAGTTGTTCATTTCCTTGATAAGATTCTTCACCGCAATCTGGACGTGGGTCCATTTTACTTTGTAATGCAGGAGGGTCTTGATATTGCTTTGGAAAATCTTCAGTAAAAAATTGATTTAATGGATTTTCTAACTTTTTGTTTTGCATTTATCTCTCTCCTCTTAAATTAATAATGAATAAATTCATCTTAAAATTTTTATCTTATAATTTCAAATCATATGCCTTCATTTGGCCTCAACTAGCTGAAAAAAAGAAAAAGCACACCTATACATTTCTACAGGGTGCTTGCTCTATTAGTTATTTTTTTATTCTGGCTTGCTATTGTACCAGTCAGTTGAATCAAGAAAAGCTAAGTTGTTTTTTTGCCATTTTATACCTGCTATCACTTTATTTGACTTGAACGTCAATTTCTTTTCACCCTTAACTTTCACGACTATTTTATATTGTATCAGTCCTTTTTTCACTTTAAGGTATTCTATATCTTCATAAGGAATCTGAATATGATTGCCTGAAAACTGACCCATCATTGTCAGCCCAACTAAACTAATTTCTTCTGAAGAAAAAAATAGTAAGTAGTATTGCATATCTATAAAAGATGCTAACGCTCCATAAGTAAAACTAGACATGATTCCTGGTTCTGTATACCCATAAACAAAATTTTGA
>NZ_JBEMBC010000049.1:0-20080 GCF_040274425.1 Carnobacterium sp. | reverse complement strand
GACGTTGGTATTTTTTTCTAAATTACCTTTATCAATGAGTTGAGCAATTAAATAAGGAATGAGTAGAGTTGCTACTGATTGAAGTAAAATTAAGCTACTTGTAGCGAGGACAAGCAGTTTGTTTTTCTTTAAAAATGTAAAAAATAAATGCATATTGTTCATGTCTCCTTTTAGTTATTCGTATAAACTTACTTCAGATAGCATAGGAGCGGGCATTATGCTTTGAAATGAGCGAATAATAGCAGTATAATCTGTATAGTTACTATACAGTCAAGTTTTATTTTCAAGAACTGTGGATGGGAAGAGAGGAATCACATGGAAAAGGAATATCTAACCATTAGTCAGTTTTCAGCTTTATCTGGAATCAGTCGAAAGACCCTGATTTATTATGACAAAATCGATTTGTTCTCACCTAAAATGGTTACAGATAAAAGGTATCGAATGTATGAGGAAAAACAATTAGATACCATTAGTGTGATCTATATTTTAAGAGAATTAGGAAAATCAATCAAAGAAATAAAAATCTACTTACAAGAACGAACTCCAGAAAAGATGCTGTCGTTATTTCAAGAAGAACAAAAACAGATTGATAAAAAAATTAGTACGTTACAGCAGTACAAAGATATGTTGGAAAAAAGAATAGAGTTAACAAAATTGGCAGACGTAATAACTGTAGGAAAACTTACCTTTATCCAGCAAAAAAAGAAACCGATATTAATCGGTAAAAAAATAAATCAACAATACAATGAAGCCCTCATCGATTTCTATTCACTTATTGACCAGCAACAAATTGTCCAAGGTTTTCCAATAGGAGCGATTATTGGGAAAAACGAATTGGCCAATGGCGAGTTTTCAAATTTTAGTTATTTTTATATCAATAAATCGACTGAAGATAAAAATCAGGTAAGTATAAAGCCTGAAGGATGTTATGCAGTTATGTATGATTATTGTGATTACAATAAAACAGGAAAACTGTATCAGAAAATGTTAAATGGTCTAGCAGAAAAGGATTATGAAATTGATGGAGACGCCTATGAAGAATACATTATTGATGAAGTGGCAGAAAAAAATCCAGAAAAGTATTTGGTTAAGGTAATGATTAAAGTGAAAAACAAAAATGAAAGTAATACTGAAATGGTAGATTAGCAACAGTTCACTTGTTTAATATCTATCAGAATATATAACCTGTTTTGAACCGAATTTGGTTAAGAAGGTTGTACATATATACCATAAGTTTCTTTTTATTCAACTTGTATGGTCTTCATTATTTGTTTGCCTACTGTAAGCTCCTTACTAGGTAATCCATACGGTAGGTGTTGTGTATTTCCATACTATAAGCTTTTTATTGGTTAATCCGTATGGTACTCATTGGATGTTTTTGCACAAATTATGTTCAACGATAACTTCCTATAAAGACAACTGAAGAAATCTACCTAGTTAATTTAAATTATTAAGATTTGTATTATCGCGAAGGTAGACTTTTAACGATAAAGCAGTAAGTCTTCTGAGCTTTATTCCTTAAAAAAGTACTTTTATTACACTTTGGTAGAGAAGGTAATAAGACAGTTGATATGAAAAATATTGACATCTCTTGTATTTCAAGATATTCTTACATTATAAAAGTAAATTAGTCTTCAGGGCAGGGTGCAAGTCCCTACCGGTGGTAAAGCCCACGAGCCGCAAGGCAGATTCGGTTAGATTCCGAAGCCGACAGTATAGTCTGGATAAAGCGAAGACAAAGTAATTGCAGAGAAACTAAGATAGCTATAGTCTTTTTTTGGATTTATAGCAATCATGAGATCATAAAGCAACTATTTAACTAGTCTTATTTAGCTATAAGTCGAAGCCCTGGATATAAAAATCTGGGGCTTTTTTGTGTAGAAAAGTAAAAATTGAATAGTCTTCAGGGCAGGGTGCAAGTCCCTACCGGTGGTAAAGCCCACGAGCCGTAAGGCAGATTCGGTTAGATTCCGAAGCCGACAGTTATAGTCTGGATAAAGCGAAGACAAAATTTACAAAAATCAAAAGTAACCGAGTACAGAGTATTCGGAGTTATTTGTTGAGCCTTGTAAACAAAAAATGACGAAAGCCCTGAGAGTATATTCTTGGGGCTTTTTTAATTTGAATGGAGTGAGAGGATTGGATGAATTATACATGAGGATGGCACTGGACTTGGCAAGAAAGGGGAAAGGGTGGACAACTCCTAATCCTTTAGTTGGAGCTGTCATTGTAAAAGGTGGAAGAGTTATTGGGCAAGGATATCATCAAAAATATGGACAGCCCCATGCGGAAGTAAATGCTATTGCATCAGCCAAAGAAGATGTGACTGGGGCAACGTTGTATGTCACATTAGAACCTTGTTCTCATTTTGGGAAAACACCTCCTTGTTCAGACTTACTGATAGATAAGAACATTAAACGAGTAGTCGTGGGAACACTCGATCCAAACCCACTAGTTGCTGGAAAAGGAATTGAAAGGCTTCGTAGCAATGGAATTGAAGTAGTTACAGGTGTACTAGAAGAAGAGAGTCAAAAATTGAATGAAATCTTCATAAAATATATTGTCACGAAAGAACCATTTGTGGTTATGAAAAATGCGATGTCTCTAGATGGAAAGATAGCTACGGTGACTGGAGAATCTCAATGGATTTCTGGGGAATCATCTAGGAAACAAGTCCATTCTCTGCGCCATGAATTAGCTGGAATTATGGTCGGTATAGAAACGATTATCAAGGATGATCCTCAGCTAACTTCTAGAACACTAAACAGTCGAAATCCTATTAGAATTGTTGTGGATAGTCAGCTAAGAATCCCAATCGACTCAAAGGTATTAACCCAACAAGATAAAGCGAAAACAATTGTGGCTACCACGAAAAGTGCCAATAAAGAAAAAGTAGATACGTTAAAGCAGATGGGTATTGAAGTGATCGTAACTAAAGAAAAACTTGGAAGAGTTGATTTGCAAGAATTAATGAAGGTACTAGGAGCTAAAGGGATCGATAGTATTCTGTTGGAAGGCGGTGCTACTTTGAACTTTTCAGCTTTAGAAGAGGGTATTGTGGACAAAATACAGTCTTATATTGCTCCAAAAATAATCGGAGGAAAAGAGGCTAAAACGGCTGTAGAAGGGGCAGGAATTCAATCATTAAAAAGTGCTTTTCAAATTGATCGGATGACGTCTGTCATGGTCGGAGAGGATCTGTTTGTGGAAGGATATATTGTTAAGTAAAGAGAAGCAAACGATTGGAGGAAAAGTATGTTTACAGGAATTGTTGAGGAAATGGGAACGGTTCAATCAATCCAACGAGGTGAAAAGTCTTCAATACTCAAAATAAAAGGGAAAAAAGTATTGCAAGGGACTCGGATCGGGGATAGTATCTCGACAAATGGCATTTGTTTGACAGTGGCAAAAATAGAAAAAGATTCTTTTGATGCAGATGTTATGTCCGAATCTTTGAAAAGAACTAACATAGGGGAATTGACGCCTGGAAGTTACGTCAACTTGGAACGAGCCTTAAGTTTGGAAACACGTCTTGGTGGCCATATGGTTAGTGGTCATATCGATGGAACAGGGAAGATAAGAGAATTGAAGCGGGAGGATAATGCCGTTTGGATTACGGTTGAAACAAGTCCTAAATTATTGCGTTACATTATCGAGAAAGGTTCTATAGCCATTGATGGTGTCAGTTTGACAGTTGTGACAGTGGATGATCAGTCTTTCAAGGTTTCTATAATACCTCATACCGGTGAAGAGACAGTTCTATTGCGTAAGCAACCTGGAGATGCTGTAAATCTTGAATGCGATATGATTGGAAAATATGTTGAAAAATTATTAGGATTGGATTCGAAAATGCCAGTTCAAGAGAGTCAAGTAACGACAGGATTTTTGAAAGATAACGGGTTCTTTTAGAACAGAATGGAGAGACTTATGTTTAATACAATCGAAGAATTGCTTGCTGATTTAAGAGCTGGAAAAAACATTTTATTGGTAGATGATGAAGACAGAGAAAATGAAGGAGACATTATTTGTGCGGCTGAATTTGCTACTACAGAAAATGTGAACTTTATGGCTAGTTATGCCAAAGGTCTAATTTGTATGCCTATGCCTAAAAGCTATACAAAGAAGTTCGCATTGCCACAAATGAGTTTAAACAGTACAGATAATCATGGAACAGCTTTTACCATTTCAGTGGATCATGTGGAAACGACAACAGGTATTTCAGCTGGGGAACGGTCATTGACAGCTATGAAATTGGTGAGCAATGATGCAAAAGCGGAAGACTTTAGAAGACCAGGGCATATGTTCCCATTAGAAGCTGTTGACGGGGGTGTGCTGGTTCGAAATGGACATACAGAAGCAACGGTTGACTTGATGCGTTTAGCAGGTCTGCAACCAGTGGGGCTATGTTGTGAAATCATGAATGAAGATGGATTGATGGCAAGAAGAGACGATTTATTTGCTTTAGCCAATCAACATGAATTGAAAATCGGTACAATTGCCGATTTAATTGAGTATCGAAAAACCCAAGAACAAGTTATTTTCCGCGAATCTAAAGCACTTTTACCTACTAAATATGGAGATTTCGAAATCTACGCCTATGAACATGCGGTAACTGGGGAACACCATGTCGCTTTGGTTATGGGGGAAGTCAGTGATGGGGAACCAGTACTATGTCGTATCCATTCGGAATGTTTGACAGGTGATGTATTTGGTTCAAAAAAATGTGATTGTGGTCAACAATTGGATGCAGCAATGAAACGAATTGCAGATGATGGACGTGGGATTTTAGTTTACATGCGTCAAGAGGGGCGTGGAATTGGATTAGTCAATAAAATAAGAGCTTATGCGTTACAAGATCAAGGACACGATACAATTGAAGCTAACTTATTGCTTGGTTTTCCAGTTGATCTACGAGAATACTATGAATGCAAACAAATTTTTGATGATCTGGGTGTTTCGCAACTACGCCTGATGACTAATAATCCACTTAAAGTAGAGAGCATGGATAAATACGGTTTGGATATTGTAGAAAGAATTTCACTTCAAATGGAAGCTTTTGCAGAAGATAAAGACTATCTAAAGATCAAGCAAGAAAAAATGCATCATCATTTGAACTATTAAAAATGGCCAGCGCACTACAAAAAAATATCATACATGGAGGAATTAAAATGAAAGTATTAGAAGGACAATTAATTGCAAAAGACTTAAAGGTTGGTATCGTGATTGCACGGTTTAATGAATTTATAGGATCAAAATTATTAAGTGGGGCTGTTGACGGTTTAAGAAGACACGGCATGCTAGAGGAAGAAATCACAGTTGCGTGGGTTCCAGGAGCTTATGAAATCCCATTAGTTGCACAAAAAATGGCAGCTTCAGGAAAGTATGATGCTATTATCACTTTAGGAGCAGTCATTAAAGGGTCTACATCGCACTACGATTACGTCTGTTCTGAAGTTTCAAAAGGCGTAGCTGCAGCTGCAATGAATACAGGTGTACCCGTAATGTTTGGGGTCTTAACGACAGATAATATCGAACAAGCCATTGAACGTGCCGGTACAAAAGCTGGAAACAAAGGGTATGAATCTGCAGTTTCAGCGATTGAAATGGCCAATTTATTGAAAGGCATGTAAGGTCGGATCATGAATGAAACAAGACTAAAGAAAATTCAAACCATTGTTTTTGATTACGATGGGACACTACATGACAGTACGGCAAACTATATTGCTGCTTTCAAAATGGCGTATAACTATTTGATTGAGAAGAAAAAAGCTGTCCCAAGAGATTGGAAAGATGAAGAAATCACTAAGTGGTTAGGGTATAGCAGTAAAGATATGTGGGAAAATTTCATGCCGAATTTAGATGTTGAACACCAAACTACAGCTTCAAAAATCATAGGAGAAACGTTGCTGGAAAAAATTCTCGCAAAAGAAGCAACCCTTTATACGGGAGCTTTGGAAACATTAGGTTACTTAAAAGGTAAGGGATACCAACTTATCTTTTTAAGTAATTGTAGTGAAAAATATATGAATGCACATCGGCAAGCTTTCCAGTTAGATCAGTATTTTGAGGATATGTATTGCACAGAAACATTTGAGTATAGTGCCAAATACAAGATTTTTGAATTAATTGAAAAACAGTATAAAGAAAATTTTCTTGTTGTAGGAGATCGCATACAGGATTTTGAAATTGGTCACTACCATAATCTAATTAACATAGGGTGTAATTATGGATTTGGGTCAGAAGAAGAATTGCAGCAATCAGATTTAAGAATAAATGCTATCCAAGAATTGCAAGAAATTCTTTAGATAGAAAAACGTGAATAAGATAGTTGCTTTTTATGCAAGTAAGAAAAAAGACAGCCTTCGGTTTGTTCTAAACAAACCGAAGGCTATCTTTTTTAATAAGGTGAGCTTTACTAAACTTCTCCGACAAACGTCCAAGTTTCACCATTGTCTTTGGATTGATACAGTCCTTTGCTGCCGTCATTATAATCGCCGTCTTGTCCTTGATTCACTTGAATAAAAAGACTGTCGCTTTCTTTATAAGGCATTTCAGGAAAGTCAAAAGGAGCATACTTCTCTGTATCGGTTAAAGGAACTTCAATCATTGGTAGTTCGACTTCTTCAAAAGTGGCACCACCATCTGTTGTTCGATAGAGATCTGCATAACTGCCTCCACTGTGTGACAATCCAATAAAGCCAAGGTTCTCATCCATAAAAGTTATCCCAGATGAAACCCCTAGTTGTCCTGTAAATGGATCAGAATTAACAACGTCCCAAGTATTTCCACCATCGGTGGTTTTATTTAAGGTATAGAAACGTGAGCCTAACGCAGCATCTACTACGAATAATTGATAACCAAGTTGTTCAGTTAAAAAATAAGTTTCGATATCATTCATATTTTGATCGGTTGGAACGTCTCCAATTTGTGCAGGAGATACTGTTGGTGAATAGTCAACAAAACGTACCGGTGTGATCGTGTTGTTATTTGGGGTATAAACAGAAATCGTATAGCCAATAATTTCATTGAAGGCTGTTTCGATTGGAAAGGTATCTCCCTTTTCATCAAAATAAAGAATCCCTTCAGTATTGTATCCCCAACTGCGGGAACCAGCATAATAAATGCCAAGGGTTTCTTCATCCCAATCTTTGACCGTTTCTTTTATTGGAAGATTTTCCATTGCATCTACTAGTGGTTGAAGTCTCATCGTGTTCTCAAAGGTTGGATTGACGGTTCCGTTCAAAGTCACACTGAGATCATCACTTTTTGAACTGTCATAATCGATCAAAAAGCTTTCTGTCTCGCCATCATCGTTTAGGCCGTACAAAAAGCTGTATAGAGTAGTAATGTCACCCTTTTTATTAAAGGTCAATTCAACTTGATTACTGACATACAATTCTTCTGGCAAATCATACTTCGTTTCAAGATCTTCAAACAAGCCATTTAAGCCATCTTCATAGACATTATTATGAACAAAAGTAACATCACTAGATTGCAAGTAGCCTTGAATCACAAAAGCTAATCTTTCTTGGGAATTTGTACCGCTTTGATAAAGGCTTATTCCAGATGCAACTGTGATCAAAAGGAACGAATTCAAGCTGAACAGGAAGAGAAATTTATTACGTCTTATGGAACGGGGAGAAGTGGATTGTTTTTTATTGAGTTTCCATATATACCAATAAAGACCCCATCCAACCCAAACAAATAGACTAAGAAAAATGATTAGGATAATGGGAGCTTTCTGATCAACCCCGCCGTCTTGAGCAAGTGAACATAAGTAATAACATCCTATAGCATAAATAGCTACTGTCACAGGATTAAAAATAAAAGCTTTCAATTTGTAATTCTTGTTCTTCAAGTAGTTTTCATCTCCAGTTGTGTAGGTTAATTTCTGTGGTAATGAGTTATGGATGACCAAATAATTGCAGTAACGATTAAAAGAACAATACCAATAGATTATTCGTCTAAAGAACAGTATACAATAAAATAAAATAGGACTACAGTCAGTTAGTAAATATAAAGAAAAAATTATACTTAGTAAATAAGGAGTTTATAGAAATCACTTGAATTATAATAAAGCGCATACTAATATGAATTATAAAGAACAAACCTATATTTGAGATACTAAACTAACCAAACGTATAAAGATAGATAAAAAATCATAAGAATTTCCCTTTAAAAAACGTAATATATTTTTTAATAGATAATGTTCACTCTCAAGCACTAGATAAATATGTAAAAAATAAAATGATAATAGATTCATTTCAAAGAAGGAGATAATTAATATGGTTTGGATTAAAAATGTTTATTTAGAAACAGGTTACAAGGAAGTCAGACCGAATAAATTTGTAACGACTACAGCTGAGTTTGCTTTAGAAGTTGAGAATGGCAAAATCAAGACAATTACTGAAAAAGCTCCAGAAACTAGTATACAGGCAATTGATGCAAAAGGTTACTTAGCTTTACCTGCGCTGCAAGATAATCATATCCATTTAGATAAAGGTCATTTGGGCGGAAAATGGCAAGCGGTTATCCCTGCTTCAGGAGTAGCAGAACGGATTCAAGAAGAGAAAGAATTTTTAAAAGATTTTCTTTCTGAAACACCCCAAAAAGCACAAGCACTGATTGATTTAATTTGTAGCAAAGGAGCTACTTTTTTAAGAGTCCAAACAAATGTTGATTCGGTCATAGAGTTAGATAATTTAGTGTGTATAAAACAAGTGTTAGAAAAGAATAAACATCGTTTAGATTATGAAATCGTTGTTTTTCCACAACACGGCACGTTAATAACCGAAGAACAAGGCTTATTAAGTAGAGCTTTGGCTAGTGATGATACGTTTATTTTAGGGGGATTGGATCCAGCAACGATTGATGGAGATATAGAAAAATCGCTCCTTACAACTTTTACATTAGCTAGTCAATACAATAGAGAAATTGATTATCATCTGCATGATCGAGGAACATTAGGATTATTTGAAATTAATCGAATAATTGACTACACAAAAAAATATCAATTAGAAGGAAAAGTTCAAATTAGCCATGCACTTGCTTTGGCTGATGGAGATGAAGAAATGATTCAAACGATTGCAAAAAAATTAGCTGAAGCGGGTATTGGAATTAACACAACTATTCCGATTGATACAACAGTTATACCAGTTCTATTACTCCAAGAAAAAGGTGTAAAAGTACGAGTGGTAAATGATAATATCAATGACCATTGGAGCCCATTTGGTTCTGGGGATTTAATTGAACGAGCTAGGCGGGCTGCAGAAGTGTTTTCGATGAAAGATGAAAGGTCATTAGCTCAAGCATATTCCTTGGTTTCGAATGGATTAACTCCTTTAGATTCAAAAGGCAATCAACAATGGCCAAAAATTGGAGACCAAGCGCATATATTATTTGCAAAAGCAGAAAGTTCTGCACATTTAATTGCACGAGTTTGTCCAGAAAGAGTTGTCATGTTTAATGGAGAAATTGATTCTGGAAATTTTCACTAATTACTAGAGGTTTTTAGTTAGAGATTATCAAGAGAAAACAACTGAAGAAATTACCAAATGGACTAATGATTATCTAAGGATCGTTCGACCCATCTTTATGGCACATCAAGAAGTTGATAAGGAAATTCATTTAAGTTACAATAAGTAAGTGAATGCGAATGAAGTTAACGAATAGGAGTGTTGAAATGCAAGTAGAGTTTTTTCATGATGTCATCTGCAGTTTTTGTTTTCCAATGTCTTATCGTATGAGAAAAGTAGCTAAAAAGTATCCAAAACTAGAAATCATCCATCGTTCATTTGCTTTAGGGTGGGAGAAAGAACAGTTTATCCAACAATTTGGTTCTCATGAAGCAGTGAAACCTGAAGTGATTCATCATTGGGAATCGGCTAATCAAAATGATGACGAACACCGTTTTAATATAGAAGGAATGAAGGAGCAGGATTTCTTGTTTCCAACTTCTAAAAATGGATTAAAAGCCGCAAAAGCTGCTGGAATGATTGCAGATCAAGACACGTATTGGGCTGTATTTGATGGCTTGCAACAGGCTTTTTTTGTAGAAAATAGAGATATCTCAGATTTGACAGTGATTGAAGATGTAGTAAAGAAAACTTCAGTTGATTTTGATGATTGGAAAGTGCAATTCGAGAATCCAGAAACGGAACAAGCGATTATGAAAGATTTACAAAGAGTAGAAGCTTATGGCATTCAAGGAGCACCTGCTATAGTGGTGAATCAAAAATATTTAATCAGCGGAGCACAACCGCAAGAAGTGATTGAACAAACCATTGAACAAATTGCTGAAGAAGAAGGATTTCAAATAAAGGGCTTAACTTTAATGGGGTCAGATGCTGCAGCGTGTAACATGATTGATGGCAAATGGGTCTGTGACTAAAATATTCATTAACATCGAAAAGCGCTATATAGTATAGAAGAGAGTTTAAGTTGTTTCTAGAAATTAGTTTTATACTGATTTTAAGAATTAACGATAAAGCTCTCTTTTTTTACACTGAAAAATTGTTTTAAAAGAATACATAGAGCAAATGAAAAAGACTTCTAGAAGTTATTTAGGGAAAACGTTTCCTAGTGTGTAGTGATATTGTGTATACTAGAGTTACAGAGAAAACTTCGAACATGAGACTAGTTGAAAATGAGTTGTGTAAAAGAGAAAGAGGGGATAAGTTAATGAACAAAAGGTTAAGAAGGTCGTTAGGTATGGGTGCAGCATTTCTGTTTAGTCTGGCTTTTGGCGAAACTGTTTTTGCAGAAAATGAATTATCGGATATGAGAATCGAAATCGAACTTCAAGAAGACGGATCTGGGGTTGTCACAGAACATAGAAAGATGAATATGGATGATGGTACTGAATTGTACATCGTTTTAGATGATCTGCAAGATTCAAAATTGCTTGATTTTTCAGTAGCCGGTTATCAAGAGTTAGAGCCATGGGATTCAGATGCTTCATTAGAGGAGAAAACTGGACACTACGGTACTGTAGGAACAGATGATGGATTAGAGCTCATCTGGGGTATTGGTGAGTATGGAGAAAATGATTATGAAGTGACTTATACGTTATCAAATTTAGTTCGTGAATTGGAAGATGGACAAGGTTTGCTATGGAATTTTGATACGTTCTCTGACATACCAGCACAAAATTTAACGGTTGAAATTACTGGATTTGAACCCTTTACAGAAGATAATGTCCGTTTATGGGGCTTTGGTTTTGAAGGAGATATCCAATTAGAAGGAAATACGATTGTGTGGGAAGCAGAGGAAGAAGTTGACGATAGTAAAGATGTAACGGTTTTGCTGCAATTTCCAGAAGGCATGTTCACTACACAAGCCAGTGCAGGTATGACATCGAAAGAACAACGCGAAATGGCTATGAATGGCTCAGCTTACAACGACGAAGCTACTTCTAATACTATTCCAATCGTTATCATTTCTCTCGTAGCAGTTGCTGGTGGAGGAATCATAGCTTTTATTATCAAATATACTAAGAAATTAAAACAAGCTAGAGAAGAAGCTGGACAAATGCGTACGGGAGCACAAAGAATCAAGGAAAATAAAGAAGTTATATTAGAAGAAATTCCTTATAAAGGAGAAGACTTTGCAGGCATTGCATATTTATTGCAAGACATGGACAAAGGTTATTTTGAAGATTACTTTTCAGCTTACTTGCTGAGATGGTCTTATGAAGAACGTATCCTTATCCACACAGCCGAAACCAAATCATTATTTAGCGAGGGATTTGATACGGAAATAGAGATCCTTCATTTTGAGGAAGAACGTACACGTTATCCTCAGTCGTTCAGTGACTTTATTGCTCATCTAGAGACCAATGATGAAACTTATGAAACTGGATTATGGTTGATGTTATTAGATGCTGCAAATAATAATGGTTTTGTTAAAGACGATGATATGAAAAAATGGGCAAGAAAACATGCCAAAGAAGTAGGTAAGTTTTCAGATTATTTGATTGACTACTCAAAAGAGTACCTAGAAAGAGAAGGCCTCATTTCATTTGGAAAAGTTGATGTATGGGGTGCAAAACATGAGGTATCTGTGGCCAGTCCTAAAGGCGATGAACTATTTGACCGTTTAGTTCAATTTGATAACTATTTAGAAGAAATTGACTTAGAAGGTTTTGCGGATAATACCAATCCATTTACATTTGAAGAATTTCTATTCTGGAATACCTTGTACTTTAGAAGTGAGGAAATCACAGATGAATTCAAGGAAATGATTCCGAATCCGAATGATGTCTCTGGAGATAACTCCTTCATCTATTATTATTGGTATTGGAACGGCATGACTGGATTCAGACACAACTGGTCTAGTGGATTAGCAAGTGGTGGATTTAACTCAAGTGCTTCATCAGCAGTATCAGGTACTGGTGGCTCAACTTCCTTTGGTGGAGGCGGAGGTGCCGGTGGTGGAGGCGGCGGAGGGGCTCGATAGAGAGAGTCTCTTCTTAAATTGACGTTTGAAAGGTTGAAGCTAGTGAAAGAGAATAATCCGATACGAGTGCAAGTAAGAATCAAAGAACTAGCAATTGATTATGTTGTTATTTTGTTCTATCTTGTTTTTCTTCTTATGGCTAACTTAGTCTTTTATTTTCTAGTGTTAGACGGAATACCTGAATTTACAATCGTTCAATCCCAACTGATAGCGACGTTTGAATCGGTTGTTCCGATAGTGCTTATTTTCTCGCTACTTGATTACAAGAAACCCTATGGGACATATGGTAAGAGAAAAGCTGGTTTAAAAGTGCAGTATAAAACGCCTTCTTTTTTTAGAAGTTTTATTAGAAATAGCATTAAGTTTTTACCGTGGCAGCTTGCTCATATTGGGGTCATCGATGGTATTTATTCTGAATTTACAACTTGGAGCTCGATTGTTTTTACAAATGCTGGAATCCTGTTAGCCCTCATCTTATTGGTTATGGGATTTTTTAGAAAAGATAAACGTCATTTAGGTGATTTAATAGCCGGAACTCAAGTCGTTCTCATTAGGGGGGAATCATAAGTGGAACAGAATGTTGATGCTGAAGAAGCAATCAGAAGATGGGATGCTTTTGCAGATACGTATTCAAAAAATCACAACGAACAAGGAGATCTTCATAAAGAGGTATTTTTAAATCCCACTTTATTTTCTCTTATGGGAGAGGTGAAAGATAAACAGGTTTTGGATGCAGGATATGGCGAAGGGTATTTAAGCAGGTTGCTGTCCAAGGCTGGATCGAAGGTGACAGCTGTGGATTACTCTTTGAGAATGATTGAAATTGCACAGGAGAGAACACCAGTTGGCTTGCAGATTAAGTATATAAGAGGCAATTGTGAGAAGTTGGATACGCTCGAAGACAACAGTTTTGATTTGATTGTGTCAAACATGGTGATACAAGATCTACCAAACTATGAAAATGCCTTTCAAGAAATGTTTCGTTTGTTAGTAGACGGAGGAAGTTTTATCTTTTCAATTCTACATCCTTGTTTTGTTACTCCTGGAAGTGGTTGGGAGAAAAATGTTAGTGGTGAAAAATTGCATTGGAACGTGGATCGTTATTTTTATGAAGGTGTCTATGAACAACGATTAGGAGATAAAGATAAAGTAATGTTTTTCCACAGGACATTAACCAGTTATGTTGATAAGTTAACAAAAGCTGGTTTTGCTTTAGAAAGTATAGTTGAACCTAAGCCATCAGAAATAATGTTGGAAAAATATCCGTCATTCGAAGAAGATTTGAGATGTGCTGATTTTATGGTGTTTAAGGCCACTAAGTTAAAAAGATAGAATGATAAGGATTTGAATGTGTGAAATCATAGAGACTGCATTGGCTAAAGAATCGTCTTTTAGCCTGTGCAGTCTCTATTGTTATAAACTAAATACAAGTTGTATAGTGAAATAAAGCTAATGTAGACTTTTTTTAATGACAAACTAATCTCTTTACTTACTTTTTGTAAAGTGATAAAATTAATAGTTAAGAACGTCAAAAGAAAAGGATGAGATAAATAGTGAAAAAGAAGAAATGGATGCTAGCTGGAATCGCGGCAGTAGCGTTATTTGTTAGTGCATGTGGAACGTCAACAAAAGAGGATGCCACTTCAACTGAAGGCGGAGATTTATTGCAGTCTGTTCAAGATGCTGGGGTATTAAAAGTCGGCGTAATGGGAACGTATCAACCGTACAACTTTATTAATGAAGATAAAGATATGGATGGTTTTGATGCAGATATTGCTAAAGAAATTGCCAAAGGATTAGATGTGGACATTGAATTTGTCTCTCAAGAATTTTCAGGAATGATCGCTGGATTACAAACAGGTAAATTTGATATGGTTGCTAGTCAAATGACGATCACAGATGACCGTAAAAAAGAAATGTTATTCTCAGATCCATATATCACCAATCAAGTAAAAGTTATTGTGAAAGACGACAATACAGAGATTACTTCTGTGGAGGATTTTGTGGGTAAAGATATTGGAGTAGGTCTAGGAACAAATGATGAAACTTATTTGCGTAACGAATTGATGCCTGAAGTTGGTGAGTTTAATATTCGCACGTATGATGATGTGATCACTTCCTTGAAAGATTTGGACTCTGGTCGAATCGACGCTACTATCAACAACATGTATGCTTTAAAACCAATCATTGAAGCAAATGGGTTGAAGATCAAAGCAGTTGGCGAACCAATCAAATCAGACCAAGCCGGAATTGCTGTTCAATTAGGCAATGAAGCCTTTATTGAAGAAGTAAATACTATTTTAGCTGATATTAAAGCAGATGGTACGTATGATGAAATCTTTATGAAATGGTTCGGTGAAGCACCACCAAAAGACTAAATATGAAGCAAGAATAAGTAGAAGAGAGGTACTTCTTTTATGGAAGTTTTAATACAGAATATCCCGTTCTTGATGCAAGGAGCGTATTATACGTTATTGATCACATTGGTTTCGATGTTTTTCGGTTCTCTTATCGGTATCATCGTCGCAATAGCTCGTTTGAAAGGCAATAAAGCGATCCAAGCTTTAGCACGAGGATATGTCTCGATTATCCGAGGTACGCCGACATTGGTTCAGATCATCATTATTTATTATGGTTTAGTTGATTTTGGGATTAGTTTAGATCCTTTGCCAGCTGCTTTTATTGCATTAAGTGTTAATAATGGAGCGTATTTATCTGAATCGATTCGTGGAGCTTTACAGTCGATTCCAAAGGGCCAAATGGAAGCTGCCTATGCAACAGGGATGACACCTTGGCAAGCAATGCGTCGGATTATTCTTCCGCAAGCCATTCGCATTGCTATCCCGCCAGTAGGAAATACCTTTATTGGTATGTTGAAAGAAACGTCTTTAGTATCGGTCATCAGTGTAACGGAATTATTGCGTTCGGCTCAATTGCTGATTGCTCAATATTATAGTTACATGCCGTTTTACTTGGGAATTGCGGTCATTTATTGGATCATGAGCACGGTTTTTTCTTTCCTACTGAACAAGTTGGAAGCACGTATGTCAATCTATGAATAGTTGAGGGATTAACATGATTAAAATAAATGGATTAGAGAAATCGTTCGGAGCATTAGACGTCTTAAAGTCTATTGATTTGCAAATTAGTTCAGGTGAAGTTGTGGTTATTTTGGGTCCTAGTGGATCTGGAAAAAGCACCTTTCTGCGTTGTATGAATGGTCTTGAAGAACTGACAGCTGGAAGTATTGAAGTAAATGGCGTTGTTATGAACGCCGAGCAGTCTAAAAAAGAGAGGACCCAAAAAGTCCGTGAAGCACGTTTGCATACAGGAATGGTTTTTCAACAATTTAACTTGTATCCGCATAAAACGGCATTGGGAAATGTAACGGAAGCGTTGATCACTGTTAAGAAAATGGATAAAACTAAAGCGAACCAACTGGGCGAAAAAATGTTGGAACAAGTTGGGTTATCAGATAAAAAAGATGAGTTTCCATCTAGATTATCAGGTGGACAACAGCAACGTGTAGCCATTTCACGTGCATTAGCCATGGATCCAACCGTAATGTTATTCGATGAGCCAACGTCTTCGTTGGATCCTGAATTGGTCGATGAAGTCTTGACAGTCATCAAAGAATTAGCTAAAGAAGGTCGAACAATGGTTATCGTGACGCATGAAATGCAATTTGCACGTGAAGTGGCAGATCGTGTGATCTTTATGGCAGACGGTGTTATCGTTGAACAAAATGATCCCGAAGCCTTTTTTACACAACCAAAAACGGAACGTGCTAGAAGGTTTTTAAAAATGGAAGAACTAGAACATAGAGAAGAGGTAAAACGATGATTGTAACAACAACATGGAATAAAGGTCGTAAGTTTACCGCTAAAGGCGATTCAGGTTTTGAACTTAATATGGATGCTACACCAGCTTATGGTGGAGTTGGAGAAGGTGCAACACCAACAGAAATGTTGTTGGCTTCTTTGGCAGGATGTATTGGAATCGATGCAACGATGATTTTAAATCCGCATTTGGATAAAATTGAGAAACTTGAAATCATTACTGACGGAACCCGCAGAGAAGAAGCTCCTAAAGATTTTACCGCTATGAATGTTACCTTTGTAGTAGACGGCACAGTAGACAGCAGCAAAATCTGGCGTGCTATTCGCTTAAGTGAAGAAAAGTATTGCACCGTTTCAAACTCCTTAAAAGGTGAAATCACGTATGATGTAGTATTGAATGGCGAAAAGACAGCAAGAGAAATGTAAGAAAAAAATACTCGTTACCCTTAGTATTAAAAAGGGAGCGGGTATTTTTTTGTGACTAATAAATCGTTCATTAGTATATTATTTTTCTAATCTTTTTTCAGTAGTGGATAAAAAATTTTCTAAAGCTTCAGTGCTATTAATGTTCATTCTTTCAGCCAGAACAATCAACCACCACATAGTTTCACCAATTTTTAGTTCTAAATCGGTTTCGTTTGTTGAGCTACTAGGCCAACGTTCTTGTTGGGCCATAGTTAAACGTCCAACTAAACCAGCATCGGTCAGAAAGGCTAATGCATCTTCTTCAACTGTCCAAATAACTTCATGGTGCTTTATCTCCAACTCATAGTAACGTGCTCGTAATTTTTTAGAGCGTTCAACTAATTCATTAAATGTTGTTTCATTCATAAAAACCCTCCCATTTCATTTATAACCTTTACTCATAGTAAAATACTATAACCATTGTTTATTAATGCTGATATAAATAGATTTGACTACTTGTACCATTGCGATATAGGATAGGACAATTAGTATCATCCATTTCCAATAAGTTGCTGGCAGTGCTACAAAGTCAAAAAATGTTCCGAATGTGCTGCCTGGAATCAATACTGCAGCTGCTACAACACCAAGTGTTGAGAGTATTACACTCATGCTGGCTCTACTTTGGATAAATGGAATTTTTTTCGTTCTGATAACATGTACGACAACAGTTTGAGTGATCAAGCCAATCACAAACCAACCAGTATGGAATAGTGCAGCATCTTGGACGGTATTGGCTTGGAAAACAAACCACATTAAGATAAAGGTTAGAATATCAAAAATAGAGCTGATGGGTCCAATGCTAAACGTAAATTTCAATAAATCTGACGTTCCCCATTTAGCAGGTTTCATTAGGTCTTCAGGGTCCATTTTATCCCAAGGAATTGTTAATTGCGCAACATCATAAATAAGGTTTTGTACTAAGAGTTGAATCGAAAGCATGGGTAAGAATGGTAGAAAGGCACTGGCTACTAAGACACTAAACACATTTCCAAAGTTTGAACTGATCGTCATCTTGATGTATTTCATCATGTTTCCAAAAACAGTCCGACCTTCTAAAACGCCATCTTCTAAAACCGTCAAACTTTTTTCCAGCAGAATAATTGAACTGGCTTCTTTAGTAATATCGGCTGCAGTATCAACAGAAATACCTACATCAGCGGTTCTCAATGCTGGTGCATCATTGATCCCATCACCCATAAATCCAACAGTGTGTCCTTTTTGTTGTAACAATCCAATGATTCTGGATTTTTGAGTTGGGTTTAATTTAGCAAAAAGATTCACTTCTTCTGTAGCGTCCATCAATTCAGTATCTGTCATGGATTCAAGTTCCGTTCCAAGGATTGCTCGATCGACTTGGATTCCGACATCTTTGCAGATTTTTTGAGCAACGATCTCATTATCGCCAGTCAATACTTTTACATTCACACCATGTTTATGAAGTGATTTAATAGCTGTGATAGAAGATTGTTTTGGCGGATCTAAGAATCCCATAAAACCAACAAGGATCATATCAGACTCGTCTTTAATGGAATAGACAGCTGAATCATAAACGTTTTGTTTATACGCAACACCAAGGGCACGCATGCCTTCTTTATTCATCTTGATGCTGACTTCTTCCATCGTTTTTTGTAGCTCAGGAGTTAATGGAATAATTTCATCGTTTAATTCTACATAGCGACAAACTTTCAGCATTTCTTCTACGGCACCTTTTGTGATCATCAATTGCTGATCGCCTGCTTTAACAGCGACTGTTAGGCGTCGTCTTGAAAAATCAAAAGGGATTTCATCAATTTTCTCGATTTTTTCTAATTCGTTTTCTTCGCGATTCTCATTGAAGTACTCAATCACAGCGTGATCCATCACATTTTTCCAACCGGTTTGGTAATTGGAATTCATATACGCTAATTCTAAAACACGATTACTTTCTTCACCAACTGGGTTAACATGTTGCACTAAAACAACTTTGTCTTCCGTTATGGTGCCTGTTTTATCGGTACATAAAACATCCATAGCGCCTAAGTTTTGAATGGCATTTAATTCTTTAACAATTACTTTTTTCTTAGACATCGTAATCGCGCCTTTAGCAAGGTTGCTGGTAATAATCATTGGCAACATTTCTGGTGTCAGACCAACGGCTACGGCTATTGAGAAGAAGAAGGCTTCGCTCCAATCGCCTTTTGAAATTCCATTGATCAAAAAGACAATAGGGACCATAACCAGCATAAATCTGATCAATAATTTACTCACATTTTTTACTCCGCGGTCAAAACTCGTTTCGCCTCTAGATTTAGAAGATTGAGCAGCGATATCGCCAAAGAGAGTATCTTCACCAGTTTTCACAACAACAACTTTACCTTGGCCGCTTAAAACATCGGTACCCATAAACAGTAAATTGGGGAAATCTAAAGCAGTCAACTGTGAATCTTCTATTTCTTTTTTCAAAGAAGCAAGTTTTTCGATGGGCATGGATTCACCAGTCATTGAAGATTGATTAACAAATAAATCCTTTGCCCAGATCAAACGAGAGTCTGCTGGAATCAAATCACCAGTTGAAAGAGTGACAATATCACCAGGAACCACTTCATCGATTGGAATTTCTTTTGTTACGCCATCTCTAGTCACCGCGCAAGTCGTTTCAATCAGTTCTTTCAAAGCTAAACTAGCTTTTTGAGAACGGTATTCTTGAATGAAATGAAGACCAGCACTAAATAAAATCATCATAGCCATTACAATGCTGGCTTCAAAATCTTTAGTGGCAGCTGAAACGACTAATAAAAGAGTTAAAACATAAATAAAAGGGTCCTTAAATGCTTGAAACACTAATTGATACCAAGAAACAGGTTTTTGGGCTGCTACTTCATTTAGCCCAAACTCTTCTAAACGTTTTTCCGCTTCTTGATTGCTTAATCCTAACGCATTTGACTTCAGCTGCTTTAAAACAGCTACTTCTTTGAGGTAACCTAATTCCTTCAATTGGTTGTTTTTAGATTTTTTTTCTGTATAAATAGACTTTTTTTTGTTTGTCATTATTATTTCCTCCTTTGTCTTACCAGAAGAAATAAGGTTTACTGCACGAGTTTCCTAACCAAGAAAAGGCTCATGGCAGGCTTGCTTATTCCTTCTTCCATTCTCCAAAAATCATCATCTGGACTATCATTACTGGAACTTTTTTCCATACCAATCACCTCACTTTTTTTGTTCAAACCATACACTATATGAAATGATAAGACCAAACTTCAAAATCAGGATAAAAACCTTTTTTGTAAACAAAACAACAAAAAAAGCATACACTCTATTCAACGATAGAGTATATGCTTGAA
>NZ_JBEMBC010000048.1:0-20394 GCF_040274425.1 Carnobacterium sp. | reverse complement strand
GGTTTGTAATACAATAATTGTATAATCAGATGCTAATAATGCTGAATCTGTATAGGTACTTAATGTAGGTGGGACGTCTATCAAAATAAAATCATAATCATCTTTAATTTTTTCAATTAGTCCTTTTAGAAAAGTAACTCGTTTTAACTGGCTATTGGGAAATTTCTTTTCTAAAAATAAAGGAAAAGACGTAAAGTCAGCGAAGCTAGGAAGCAAATATAAATTGTCTTTTATTTCGATGATGATATCAGACAAATCCTCATCAGCTATAGCAGACATTAAGGTTTTATCAAAAGTAACGATATTATTTGTAATTCTTTGTTTAGTATGTAAATACAAAGATGTTGCATTGGCTTGAGGATCTAAATCAGCCAACAATGTCTTGTACCCCAATTTAGATAACATGTAAGCCATCATTGCACTATTTGTGGTCTTTCCTGTTCCACCTTTAAAATTACCATATGTTATTACTTTAGCCATACTACCCCTCTTTTCTAATTCGTCTACAAATCTACATGTTGTATTATATAGTTAATATACCATGCTGTATATAGATGTCAAACGTTATCAAAAAAAACACGTCTACAAATCTACATGTAGACAAATCTACAAATCTACAAATCTACATGTAGACAAATCTACAAATCTACAAATCTACATGTAGACACATCTACAACTAGGAATCCTTTTAGGACAACGGTTTCAAGACTTATGTAGACGCATCTACAAGTCTACAAATCTACATGTAGACAAATCTACAAGTCTACAAATCTACATGTAGACACATCTACATAAAAACCTTATATTGCTTATAAAATAAGGTTTTACAAAAAAAAAATTGTGTAGTAAATTTAGATTAATTCAAAAGTAATAATATAATTAAATAAAAAAAAAGCCCCGTAGACGGCAATCTACGAGACAACTAAATTCAATGTTTTGTACTACTATTATATCAACTATTTAAACTGTTGGCAATTAGTAGTGGCTTTTTTACCAACACAGGAGCCAAGCTGTGTGCGTGACAGCATTTAAGTAGACAGGTTAAGCATACGCCGCTGCAATAAGGAATGCTAGGAACAATCAAATAGGGTCGCTATATCCTCTATTGTTCTGAATGGTGACCACGACCGATTTGAACTGGTGGGGGCGGTAATCCAGGTCTGATTCAGGCTGGTAGCTTAAAACAATACTCTTAGGGTGGATTTTAAGAGGGTTTTAAGCGTGTTGAGACAACAACACCGACGATATAGCATGTGAAGCAGGCTCCGACTCGATCCGAGGCTAGAACATATATAATAGACACATTCGTACTCTAGTTCAGCTTAAATATATTTTAGGCTTTGCTAGGGTACAACTATGCTCATCTCACCAATTTCTCTCACCTCGGCTAGCAAATGAGAAACCTTAGGTCAATAGATATTATCCAAAATAAGTATATTAATTATAGTATATATGGAATACAGATAAGTGATTAGAAAGGTAGAATAATATGAATTTTGAAGAAATAATAGAATACAAATTAATTCCCATTGAGGATGAAGAAAATATTTTTTACAAAGTAAGTGATAGTAACTTAAAGAAAATTATTGAGTTGTATTACTCTAGTAAAAAAAATGTTAAAGCTATAGTAGCAGACTATAAGTTACCATTAACAAATATGTCTATGTTTTCGAAAAGTTTACCCTATTACTATATGGATAAACAATGTCCTTATGATGATACATATCTAACTGTACAACTACCTAGTAAATCAGGATTACAAACATACTCACCAGATGGAATTTGTTTAGTCTGCGAACACAAAGAGTATTCAACTAATAATTTTGCAAATAAAAGATGTGATTGTTTAAATTGTGAAAAAAAACAAGTAATAGAAAAAAAGAAAGTTATAAAAGTTCTAAGTGAGGTTTACAGTGATCCAATAGAATTAAAAGAGCTCAGTATAATGGATAGAATACATATAGCAGCGTTACTTCAAATCGTAGATATAGACTATAATGATTTAATTCCGCCATTTCGTATGTATAGTGAAGTTAATAATAATTTTTCTGACAGTGTATTGAGTGAATTATTAGATAAAAATTTACTTGAAATATCTGATCAAAATTCAATTGATATATTTTCAAATATTACAGAATCATCTTTTTCCTATAATAGACAAGAATCTTACTTATCATTAAATATTTATGATGAACATTATGATAAAGAAGAACTTTTTGAATTACTTAGAACTGGGACTGGAATAGAAATAAAAGATGTTGAAGAGCTGGTTTCTATTTGGAGAGAATTTGCAAAAAAAGAACTTTATAAATTGTTTAAATTTCAAATGAAAGAATTAAAATTTACTAGAGAACTGGATCATACGGAGAAAGAAAAAAAGATATTGAATGCATTTGACAGATGGCTTGAATTTTATTCTCCTTCACAAATATACGCTATTTTGTATAAGGTTATTAGAGATGCTGATAATATTAGAACTTCAGGTAAAATGGGGAACTATTCTTATAATGAAATTGCTTTTATTGAAAAACTAGCAGATCAAATGATTATTAAATACGAGAAAGAAGAGTGGGAGATAAAAAGCTATAATTATCCTTTTAAGTTAGAAGTTGATCTTCAAACAGCTATCTTTTTTTCAAAAGTGGCAAAAGAAAAAAATTGGTTTAATGAAATAGCCCCCACCTCAGAAAAAGTAATAAAAGAAGAGATAGATGATAATATGACTATTGTAAAAAATTATTCTGAGTATATAAACGAAATTGAAATACAAAAAGGAGATGCGTTCTTAACTTCAACACTTGAGGATGCTGTATACTATTATCTAAGTCCCATTGGATTGATTATTCACGATAGCAATATAGAATGTTTATTTGCTACTCGAAAGTCTTTAGTTGATTATGCAACATTTTTAGAAACGAATGGTAAAATAGATAATAATATAAAAGCAGCAACTATTGAGGAAAAAATTAGTTATAATTCTGGTTTTTATGTAAATGGTAGTTATTCTTCTCAATTAATTTATCATGCTATTAGTAAATTAATTGAAGGGCAAGTTCAATTAATGGAAGAGTCAGAAAAATATTAATATTTGAATCTATTTTTAGCTTAGTTACAATTCTAATAATTGAGTATCTTTGATTTAAAAGGTACTTTAAAAAAGAGTATGGTTAAAATGAGGGTAGTAATCTAGTTAGTCTTTAATAGGTTGTAACAAAAATAGTAAGTAGAGAATTTAAACAAGTTAGAAAAGAGAGTCCATAAATTTCAATAAATATAGTGTATTTAGATAACGGAGATGGATGTTTAGATTTTTCTAGTGGGATTTCCGCATCTTTTATTAAAAGAAATTACACACAAATATAGAAGCAGCAAATCTTGTTATAATAATATTTGCTGCTTCTATTATTATAAATTATGGTTTTTGGCACTATCAATCCTATTTTTTTCGTTGTTTGCGTCTAAAACCTTCTCTTTATGTGCTGTCTTTTTCGGTTGTTGGTTCGAAAAAAGAGGGGCTTATCCAAAAAAAAAAGCCGCTTACTTTTAGCGGCTTTTTCCCTTTTTATTGCGTAGATAAAAAGCTAAAAAACATCCGAATGTGTCCCCGTTCGGATAAAAGAGACAAGATTTTGAGAAGGGTAAAATTTATAAATTAATAGCCAATCGCTATTGCGTCCAGCAATATGACACTCCCAACAATCGAGATAATCTTTTGTCGGCTCTAAGAGATGAGCGCGGTATTCTTCTTCAGGTAAGGGCACTTCTTCAACGATCATTTGCATAACCGTTTTGAGTTTTTCAAGATTAGCACTTCGTTTCTTTAGTCGTTTAAGGTCTTTTTTGAATTTGGTTGTCTGTTTCATTTCTAACATACCAACTAATCTCCTAAAGCATCTTTAAAAAGATCGTCAACAGAAGTGTAGCGTTTTCCAGTTCCATTTTGGACCATTTCATCAGATTCCTTGATTGCTGCAAGGGTTTCGGTATTGAATTTTGCTTGTTTTGGTTGAAAGGGTAGACCATTTTCTGCGATTACTTGCCTGAAAAAGACGTTAATAGCTGTACTCGTGTCCATACCTAGGTTATTTAAAACGGCTACGGCCTGACTTTTAACGGTTTCGTCAATACGCACTTGTATGACCGCTTTTTTTTGTTTTGTTTCCATTTAAATCGCCTCCTTATTAATGATAATTATACGCTAATGTAATGCAGATGTAAACACATTGTAGTTCGTTTTTGTTTCGTGTATTGATTTTTTTGATTCATAATTTAGTTGGTTATATAGTTTTGATAACTTTGATTATGTTAGCTAGGGAAATTAAGTAATTATTTATTATCCAAGTAACGCAAGCTAAGAACTATCGTATAAGGTCAAAAAAGTCGCTCTGCTCCATTTTCAGTGAAGAAACGGGGGGATTTGTGAGATGTTTTAGTAGAAACGCTTAAAAGATTGTTTATTTACGATTCAAACGAGTAAAGTGCTCACTTCGTTCGTGCAGGGCAAGCCTTACAATACCCAAAAGCGTTTAATAATCAAAATTAAGAGGTTTTAAGTGTTTTTATATGCTATTGTAACCTTTGTAAGAAATTTAAGGTCGTTCACAATCACAATATGAAGGAGAATAAGTATTTTGCAAATTTTAATCGTAATAGTTATTATAGTAGTTTTATTAGCATTTTTATTGTCATTATGGCCTTTTATATTAGGATTTATAGGTATTTATATCATACATAGAATAATTCGAAATATAAGGAAAAATAGATATTTTAATAGTGAAGAATTTATTCAACATACATCCAAAATTGAGGCTACTGTTATTGAGTATAATGAAATTTCAGAATATATAAATAATATTCCAAAGAATAATCAATTTATACCTACGAACAATGCGAAGGATCATTCACATTTAGTAACCTTCGAAAATACTAGTAATCATAAATATGTCCGTGATAGAAATGAGAAATCCATAAATACTGGTAATATTTACTCAACGTCCTTACAAGTCGTTAGGAAAGCGTCTGAGGAACCAATAAAATATTTATGTAAATATTTTGATATAAAAGCTACTCAAAATAATTTAGATCAGTTACAAGAAATAGGAAATGATATTTCCAGAATGGAAAATACTATTGAAAACCTTCAGTTAAGACAAAAAGAAATTGAAGATAATCTTAATCCTCCTAAATTCATTTTGAAACACTACCATAAAGAATTAATGAGTAAGATAGGTGTAAATATTCCTCCAATTGAACTTAAATATGCTCAATATATATTTGAATATGTAAGTGCTGGAGGAAATAGTTCTCAAAAATCAGTTATTGATTTTAACGGACCAACAATTGAAGCTACATCAGAATATATTGTAGAAAAAATAAAATACAAGAACAGTGCTAAAGGACAGAGAGCGTTAATGACAAGATCTCTTCGTACAGTTATTAAAGAAAGAGATGATTACACGTGTCAGATGTGCACAGCAGCTGTAAAAGATCAAAATTTATTGCTATTAGAAATTGATCATATTATTCCAGTTTCCAAAGGTGGAATGTCTACTCTTGATAATTTACAGACACTTTGTTGGAAATGTAACAGAACAAAATCGAATAAAATACTTTAAATAAAAAAGATGAAACAGAGGAAATAAATCCTTTGTTTCATCTTTTTTGTTTTTCTTAGTCTATACTTTATATTTTGAAGTTACGTTTTTTCTGATTTTGTTTAGATACTAAACAAAAAGGGCACACTTATACACGATGAATTATGTTGTGTGAAAAAGCGCTCCACAATTTTAAAAATTCAAAAAAAATTGTAACGAAAATAAATTGAGATTCAGGTGCCTAATTCGCAAGAAATGCATTATTTTAAAAGTTTCAAAACCTACATATACCAAATTTTACGGAGTTTCAATTATGCTTATGTACTTGTGTGTATGATTTTCAGTTTTTTTTCTCGTGTTGTTAAACAATAAAAATAAAAAAGTAGGGATCAAAAAAATTGGCCAAAGACACTATAAGTTTTTCTCCTTTCGAAAAACTTATCTTAAAAATATTTCATATATTCATTCTATCAAAAGTGGTAAACATACAAATAAAAAAACGCTTGTAATGTTTATCATACAAAGATACACTTATGACTACATCATAGTCAGCCGTTAATCTAATTATTTATTAACTAAAAATTGGCTTTTATATGAAAAATAATGAATTTGGAGGAAAAAAAATGGCTAGTAATAATTTAGCACTATTAAATTCAATCTTAGAGGAATATCATGCAGAAAACCCTATAGGATTAGACGAAAGCTTTGAACGTTTTGTTTCAGAAATGTTTTTCAAAAAATACGATTTCTCAGATGAAGAAGTTGCTGGCGGGCTCGTTGGTGGGAAAAAAGATTGGGGAACAGATGGGGTCTATATTGTTTTCAATGATAGAAATATCTCAGATGTTGAAGATATTGATTTTGATAATTTAGCTAAAAATTTTGATATTCATCTCTTTATTTTCCAATTCAAAAATAAAACTTCCTTTGAAGAAAATGTTATTAATAAATTTAATACAGGCTATAAATATTTTGTAGATCTTGATAAGGTTCTACCTGAAATTAGTAGTGGTATTTCGCAAGATATAATAGACAAGATCACACTGTTCAGAGAAGCAGTAACTAAATCAGCTTCTAAGTATCCTAATGTGAAAATAACATTTATACACGCAAGCAGAGGCGATTCGGCACCTATATTGGCTGAAAAATCCCAAAATTATGCTTACAAACAAAAAATTAGCGATTTAGTACAAGATGTTGAAAAATTTAGCTTGGGAGCCTCAACTAAATGTGAATATTTGCTATTAGGAGTAGAGGAATTAAAAAAATTAAATCAATATGAAAAATCATACACTGGAAGTTTAAAGCAAAATGAAAATCCTATCTATGTAGAATATGGTGAGGAAAAAAATAAACAAAAAGGTTATATTGCTACTACTACTTTAAAAGATTACTTTGATTTCTTAGTAGAAGAAGATGATAAAGGAAATGTAACTTTAAAAGAACATCTATTTGAATCAAATATTAGAGATTATCAAAATAAAACAGAAGTTAACAAATCAATAGAAACTACTTTGAGTAACCCTCTTATCACTCAAGATTTCTGGTGGCTAAATAATGGAATAACGATTTTAGCTGACGTAGGATCGTTAACTGGGAAAACTTTTTCTTTAGAAAACATTCAAATCGTTAATGGTTTACAAACGTCATACTCTATTTACAATGCTTTTAAAAATAACAAAGCAGCTTTAATGAATGATGAAAGAACAATTTTTTGTAAAATTATTATTACTGAAGAAGAAGAATCAAGAGATGCGATAATTAAAGCAACTAACTCCCAAAATGCAGTTTCACCTTCCCTTTTAAGATCAACCGATAATATCCAACGAGATATTGAACAATATTTTCAAATGAATAATTTTTATTATGATCGGCGTAAAAATTATTACAAAAATAAAGGAAAAGATACAAAAAGAATAATCAGTATAAATTACTTAGCACAAGCATTAACAGCTATTTTAAAGAGTAGTCCCTCTAGAGCTAGAACTAGTCCGACTGTATTAACAAAAAAAGATGACGATTATAAAAGTTTATTTAATACAGCTACTAGCATAGAAGTATATTTACATGTAGTTTTAATTAGAAAAAAAATGGAAGAATATTTGACTACTAGTTTTGTTGCAACAGATGATATAGATGAATACATTAAAAAATATTTCAAATTACACTTAACAAGAATTTTAGCAAGTCTACTTACTAAAACCTATAAAGTTAGCGCTAAAGACATAAGTAACTTAACTCCAGAAATAATTAATGGAGCATCTGATGTTAAGTTAAAAAAATCAATCGAAATATTAAAAATAATAATCCAAGAAAATCCCAGTGATTCATCTAATATGGCTAATTTCTCTAAGACAGAAAAGTCTGCTAGGTTAATTGATAGTCAAGTGAAAGTATTTTTATCTCCTGAAAAAGTTAAATAAGTATTTATAGAAAAGACCTGGAATATTTATATTCCAGGTCTTTTCTATAAATATATTTGATTAGTTTACACTTTTTTGTTTAAATTTAGCTAAAAGAAGTGCTACGGAACTAGACAAAATTCAAGATGTATATGCAGAAAAAGAAGGCAGAGCCACTAAAGCATTTATTTTAAACCAAGAAATTTATTACTTAACATTATAGTTTTAATTATAAATATCTTTTTCTAACTATTATTTTTTGAACTCTAACTTAAGCTGTTTCAAGTTAGAGTAAGCCTACTTTAATATACCGAGGTCGGTTCCAAGGTTAAATATAAAAGATAGCTTAAGTATATTAAAATCAAAAAAACATGGTATATATACGTTTTTAAGTTTCAACGGCTAAATAAAGATAATTAAATTAAAAGTATAATTAAGCTAAAATAATGTTCCCATAAAAGTATCATAGTCAGGACTTTCCATGTCTAAATCTTCATACATACTTTTTATTAAATTATGCAAATACATCTTATGAGTGTCACTATTAGAGTATTTTGAAGTAAAATCTTTATAAAGATTTTTATAGTTTTCTATTACTGTTTTATTGTTAATAAATGCTATATTTACCTGATTTAGAGCTTTTGCAAAAGGTGGTATAGCTTCAGCAACCTGAGCTTTTTCCTCTGGTGTACCTACATCTAATAACGCAAGCCTATATGCTTGTAAGTTAACTAATATTTCTAATTTCATTTTTCTTAGCTCATCTTTTTTATGCTTTTTATCAGAAAACCAACTTTGAAATACTCCACCTGCTAATGTTAGAAAGCCACCTAGTAATATTGGCGTTATAGTGATCCATTCCATTAAAGAATCTCCTTTCTCCTTTTTGTAAAAAATAAGCTATGATTCATTTTATCATTTCATAGCCTCTAAAGTATAAACTAATAATTTATTTAAATATATTTTCTATGTATTAATAGATACATGAAATTACATATCTTCATTCTTTTTTTTTAATTAAACAAAGCCTATTTTATCTTTGTTATACTAAAAATAACAGATGATCGCTATATAAATTCTTAATGTAATATTATTATGATCATTAATGATTTCTAAACATTGGAGGTTAATTTATTATGGACAAAAAAATTAAACTAATCATTTTAGCAATAGTATCTTTTATTATTTTCGCTATAACTATGTTTTATGGCGAGAACTCAGTATGGATTATGATGATCTCGTTAATAAGTTTTGTGACATTTCTACTTTCAGTACATCACATTTTTCTTAATGTTAAAACAAAATCAGATTCCAATACATAAAGGCATGTGTTTTGAACCTTGTTTTAACAAGGTTCTTTTTTTATTAATCAGACGCAATGGTTATGTTAATAAGAGCATTTAAAGCAACAGTACAAACGTTGCGTTATCGTTGCTTTGTTTAAAAGAAAAGAAATGATACGTTATATCTTAGGAGGTCATTATGGATATTTCTAATAAACTGAAACTAAAAGAAAGGAATTAAATCTTACACAACAACAAGTCGCAGATAAAGTATTTGTTACACGGCAAACAATTTCTAAATGGGAATTAGGAAAAAGCCAACCTGATTTGATCAGCCTAAAACTGTTAGATAATCTATTCAACTTATCTGACCTTGAAGATAAAGGAACAAACTATTCGAAAGGAGTTTTTGAAATGAATCAAAAATTGTCATTGAAAGATGTTCTTTTCACACTACTATTTGGAGTATTATTTTTACCCGTTCGATTCCTATATACGTTAAATCAACAGCATAAAGGTTCTAAGGTGCTAAGATTCCTAGTAAAACCTGTTCTACTTTCACTGTTTTTACTATACATTGGAACTTTAAACTTAAAAGCGCTTATTGTTGTTATAGCAGTTACACTATTTTTCTATTATCTTATGACTATTTATTATTCAGAAGATTAGCCAGTTTTTTTAAAAATTATTTAAGATACATGAAATTGCTTAAAATTATGTATCTAAAACCTTAAATTAATAAGGTTCGTTTTTCAGTTCAAAAAGTTATCAACTCTATTCTAGAATTAGTTATCGTCAATTTGATCGAAAAGGATTCCTGGCATTCCTAGAATTCCAATGACAACTAACGAAACGATTCAAGAATGAATTTCCATTAACTTTCTTTGTTTTTTTCACTATATCTCCACTCCATTTTTTGTTAAATGGATTTGAATTAAAACCGTAATAATGACACAATAAGAGTATAGAATATAAAAAAGGAGCTAGATATGATGGGAAATGAGTCGAAACGACTTGTACATGATTTATATAATAACCTCGTTCAGTCTAATACAGGCGAAGAAATGGAAGACATTAAAGAAGTTCTATTGAAAGTATATAAAAGACTGAATGACTCTAAGGAAAATCCTCCTCTGATTAATCGTCTAATCAATTTTATTTATTTTAAAGCCTTTACTGAAAAATTAATATTTAGTGAAGAGCAAGATGAACTAATTAGACAATTAAGTGGAATTGGGCAAAAAGCTGGATTGAATGGTTCTTATCGAGCTAACTATGGAGATAAATCACAGTTCTAAAAGGCACATGAAATTACATACACTACTTTATGTATTAATATAATTCACAAAAATTATATAGTGTTTTAGTGATAACTGGAATAATAAAAAAGGAGGAGAAAAATAGTTTGAAAAATAGTTTTTTTACTTGGGTATGTATACTGACCGTATTTTTTTCACTTGTACTCTCAAATGATAATAGTGAAAACATAAAAATTATATTTATCGCTTTTTATATATTAACCATGCTTGCATTTCTTTCACTTTATTTTGAAGTTCGTAAGCACAATGATAGATAATAAAATAGAGCTACTTTTACATACAGAATGCTAGCATAAAGCCAAAAAAACGACGAGCTTGTATTTCACCCCCGTTGGAGTATACATAGAGTTATGCTTAATGAAAAGAAATTTAAATTTACTACAAATAATTAACTAAATAAAAAGATTGATTTTACAAGATTCAACATACACTGTTCTAAGCAATTTCATGTATTGAAAGAAGTCTAGGTAACATTTACTTATATTACTAATTAAGATATCATGTCCAAAAAAAAATCAAATAAAGTGTTACTAGTACTATCTAGTTTTCACAACAGCCACGTGCGATAGCCAGACCCTAGTAGTTATTCTTAAGAGCTATTAAAAACAGAAAAACTAATAAATGAAACGGACTGTCTAAGACTAGATATAAGTAAATGTTGAAAAAAATCATGGAGCAAGCAATTTATAAGTTAAAGGGCAGAAAAACAGCATTTAAAAGATAATTAAGTACGTTTTAAGAGGTTTTAAAGCAAAAGGCGCGCCTTTTTATCCAGATAAATGTTGGAGTGTCTTATAAGACGTTATTTTAAAGAATACGAGCAGTTGAAAGGAATTAAATTTAAAATGAAAAATAGTATTAAAAAAGAAGAGTATAACATAACTTTTTTATATGGCAGTGTTTTGTTCCTTGTAGGGCTAATTGGGATGATTTTCCCTGCAACAGCTAAATATATTGTCTCTTTTTGTTTCATTTATGGCGGTTCATCTTTACTGGTTGGATTACTTTATTTCGTCACAAATAGAAATGAAGTTAAAAGCAAAGAAAACGAAAAGCTAAAATAAGATCCACTTTTTTTTAGTTGTTACATTGCTTGATTATTTTTTATTTGCAGCTCTATTAACTAAATAGAATTTAGGTTGTTTAAAAATTTTTTTCATCTAAAAAATTAACCTCCTAAGATTTTTCTATAATTTTTTTTATTATGAATCAAACTATCAGCTAGTACAAATTAAGAATTTATGCAGCAGCGTTAGAATAAAAGTGGCGCCAGATTCGCAAAAAATGATGTTTTTTTAACTTTTCAAAAAGCCTTCATACCAGTGGTTACAGAGGTTTAATGTATACATTTGTAATATGTTTTAGGTGTTTTTTTGCTTTCTTTTTACAGGAAAATAAAAAAAGCAGAGGTCAAATTATTTTTTGATCCCTACTTTTTCATTTTTATTTATGTAATTATTTTTCTGGAAAATTATATAAAGAGACTCTAGGTTTTGTCGATTATTTTCAAAATCAATACATGAAATTGCTTAGAACAGTGTATCTAGAAATTTGTATTAACAAGGTTCTTTAATTTTTTTATATTTAATCAAAGTAGAACAACTCTTCAAATTTTTTATCTAAAGCGATACATAATATCAATGCTAATTTTGCTGTAGGAACAAACACACATCTCTCTATTGAACCAATCGTATTTCTAGAAACGCCGATCATATCTGCGAGTTGTTGTTGAGAAAGCCCTAATTCTCTACGGGTGTCCTTTAAATGATTTTTCAGTACTAAATCTGTATCTTCTGAATAATTTTTATCTTGTTTACTCATATTGTTTCGATCACATACCAAACTAAGAACGCAATTCCAATAAAACCAGTAACAATACCATATACCAAGGTATCTTTTTCTTTCGTTTGCTTATAACGATTAAAGCTATGAAAAGATAAAAAAGATAATGGGATTGCACCAGTATCTCCAAACGGCAAATCCATATATATTTTATAGATAGTTATAAGCATGATTAACATAACCATAGCAAAGAAACCTTTCTCATCACTCATATTATTGATATGGTCGTTACCTTCATCGCTCTTTTCATTTCGGTAACTGTTTAATATCTTTTCTTTTTTCATAATTATCCTCCTTTTATAATGACAAGTTTATTTGTCTGAATAAATAATAGCGTAGACAAACAAACTTGTCAATGTTGCTCTTTATTTGAACAATCTTTTGATACATGAAATTAGATAGAATCGTGTATCCATAAACTAATTAAATTATTTGTAAATACAACAGCATGTAGAAATGGTGTTGGAAAATGTTCAGCTAATATTTTTCTGAACTATTTAGTTGACACTTACAAAAGACAATATGGCAATAAAGAATATAATATCATTAATAGTTGTTGACTGTGATACTATATTCTAATAGATCAATCACTATATTTTACATAAGGAGATGTTACAGTGGGAAAAAAAATAAAACGTTTAATTATGAAAAAGTCATGGAATCAATTTGAAAAATTCGAGTTAGATTTTCATGATAAAGTAACAATTTTAACTGGAAAAAATGGAGTTGGAAAAAGTACCTTGCTTAGAATGATTGCGCGAACTTTTTCATCTGAACAGCCAAATGAAGTTTATAATGGCATGACATCGCTAAGTATCTCTGAATTAAAAAAAATAGCAGATATCCTATCAAAAAAAACAATAAATCAGAACGGTGCGTATTATAATTTTGATTTATCAGCTGACAAAATACCTTCAATCTTTTTAGAGAGTATAAAAAGACAAGAGCTTGATTTTGAGACAATAACTCATATAGAATTTGAAGATGCTATTGTCAAGTTAGAGCTACCTATAGAGTCTATAAATAATAATACTTGGAATTATGATTTCAATTTAGAAATAAAAAAAGATGGGGAAAATTCATGGGAATATTATAGTGCTAAGTATGGGTATGGTAACGTACAGGAGAATGTATATGATCCAGGTATTTCTATTAGTTCTCATAAAAGTCCCTATATCTATTCTAAAATTGGATACATACCAAATGGTTTTTGGAAAAAAGAAGTTAGTTTTTCTCAATATTTAGCGTCAGCAAACTATCAACATAATATAACAAATTCAGTACCAGAGATTCGCAACCCTCACGAAGTTATAAAACAATCCATTATTTCAATGATACTATTCAGTGCAGATAGTTCTCACGTTACAGAAAATAAGGAAATTAAAGAAGAAACAGAAAGATTTATTCGTTTATTGAAATTAGTTTTACCAGAGGAAATCGGTTTTAATAATATTGTTATAGATAGAAGTACCGGTGAAATTATTTTTGAAACTGAAACAGGAAGATTTTTATTGGATTCCTTATCAGGAGGAATGGGTGCAATAATTGATATAGTTTGGCAGTTATTTATGGCGGTTCCCATAGATGGAGATTATTTTGTATTAATAGATGAACTTGAAAACCATCTTCATCCATCTATGCAAAGAGATATCTTACCTAAGTTATGCAAAGCCTTTCCTAACGTCCAATTTATCATTTCAACACACAGTCCATTTATAGTAAATTCAGTAGAGGATTCATTTATTTATATATTAGATCATAATGAAAATAAAAAAGTTGAATTAAAAAAAATAGAAGACTATAAATATGATTTAGCTAAATCAAATGATGATATACTATACAATATATTAGACGTTCCAACAACATTACCGATTTGGGCAGAAAAGAAATTTTCTAAAATATTAGCTAAATATAAAAATACAAATCTTTCTAATGAACAATTTAGTAATTTACAGACAGATATGAAAGATGCAAATATTGAATCGTTATTATCTGATTTAATTTTTGATATCAATAATGAAGGTGAGTCAAATGACTAAAATTATAAAAGAAACAATCCCTGAGTCATTGAGATTACACTCAGAAAAATGGACAAATCAGTTATTAGAACAGTACATACAAAATGATAATGATTCTTCAAAAGTTAATAAAACTCTTTTTTCAAAGTATAATAAAGATGATGTGAAAGCTGCTTTAATTAAAGAAAGTTTTAGTAAATGTATGTATTGTGACACTAAAATTGGTGTAGCTGAGTATGGAAATATCGAACACATTAAGCCTAAAAAAATAAATCCAGAACTAACATTTAAATGGGAAAATTTAGGATGGTGTTGTGTAGTTTGTAATACAAAAAAAGGTCAATCCGAACTATTGAATCCTTATGAAATAGATTTTGAGGATAAATTAACAGTTACTTTTTCTCTTTTGCTTACAGAAATGTTTACTGAAGATTATGATGCTAAGCTTTTTATATCAACTTTAGATTTAAATAGCAGAGCAGATTTAGTTGCAAAAAGGTGTCAAGAGTGTTCTAATTTTGAATTTAAATTAAGTAAAATGAAAAAAATGTACGAAAATAATGATCCTAATATAGACATATATGTACAGATAATGAAAAATGAATTCAAAGAAGATAAAGAATATTACATGTTTAAAAAAACTATATTTAGACGATTTACTAAGTTTAATGAAATTCAATTAGAAACAGTCTAAGTATAAAAATTATATTGGTTTATAATAAGTCACCTAATTAAACTTAAATTTTAAAGGAGGTATTTATTGTGGCAGGAGGACCAAATTATAAAATAAATAATGATGATACTTGTGAAGAAGCTCTGATTACAATTTACCAAGTAGAAAATGATGATCTAGAAGAAGTAATTGGAAAATTAGCTAAAAAAAATAATCTTGTAATCGATACAAAAAAGAAACATGAATCAGCTGCTATTGGTGATTTAGCTGGCTTGTCATTGGAAATAACTAATATTTTAAATCATCCTACTTTTATAGCGGTACTTAATTTTGCAGCTGCAGTCCCTATAGGGAAATTTTTATTCTCAATTGTTAGTAACGCTCTAAAAAAAGGCAAAAGTTTTAAACTTTCTGATAATGGAATTGGATATATTGCAAAATTTTTAAATAAAGATAAAGTATCTGAAAAGAATTTAGAAGTTATCGGACCGTTCTCTATTTCAAATCCTAACTCTACCCTTGATAATCTGGTGGATATAAACATTTCTGGATTAGATAAAATTTTTGGTGTATTGATAGCATTTAAGTTTGAAAAAAGTGAAAAAAGTAATCAAACGAATTGGGAAATTTATAATAACCAGGGAAAATTAATTCTTTCTTGGGAAACATATGAGGATAAATAACATGTGGCTTTTTACTAAAGAAGAATATGATAATTTGAAGAGAGAGCATCTGAAAAAAAAAAATAAAACTCCTAAAGGATTTGTATCAGTAAAATATGATTTGCCTTTTACTCTACCATTAAGAGATTTAGAGCGTTCGTTATTTAGATATGAAGAGCAGGATATAGTAATGATGACTAGATTTAAAACTCGTGACGAAAAATCTCAAAAGTACTATCCTTTTTTGCCAATTGCTTATACAGAAACTGAAATTGTAATATGTCATTATGAACACATAGAAGCTGAAAAATCTGAAAAAAAAATGCATGAAGCTGTTGACTTAACATTTGATTTTTTGCAACATTTTATTGATTCTTTAATTGTTAAACTAGATCCTCCTGGGATACAGAGAATATCAAGGCAAGATTTGCCAGCTGCGTTTCCAGTCTCTGTTATAAGATCTACTAATTTTAAACCTCATTCAATCGAAATTTCAATGGTAGTAAATCCACATGGTAATCACGTTCTTAAATCACAGAAAAGATTAACAAGTAAACAACTTAATAGTTTAATAGGATTTGTAAATGAAACAAATAAAACTTCAAGTGAATTTGTAACTTCTATTTTGTATATGAGGGAAAGTAAAAGTTATTTAACAAAAGGACATTACAATAGCGCTATAATTCATCTTCAAACTTCTATTGAAATATTTATGTATACAGTTTATCGTTTGATATTAATCAACAAAGAAAAACTTTCAGAAGAAATAATAGAAAAGAAATTAAAAACCAATTACAATAATCTTCTAACTACTAATTTATCAAATTTTTTTTCAGATATAGGATATACTTTTAACTTTGACAAAAAAGACGATCCTTCTAACCTTTTAAATGACTATAAAGAAAAAGTCTACATGATAAGAAATAAAATTGCTCATGAAGGATATAGGTGTTCTGAAAATGAAGCTAATCAAGCTTTTACGGTAGGTAAAGAAGTTTTACAAAACATTACTGATGAGATAAACCAGTCAGATTTAAAAAAATATATATTCCAAGAGGGAATAAATATTGAATCACGAACATTTCTTTATGACTAAGAATTTACTGAATGGAGCGCTTAATAGTATGTCTCAATAAAGTTTACTATTTCTTTTAAATTATTTTAATACATGAAATTCTATAAAAACGTGTATCAAGAATCTTAATAAATTAAGGCTCGTTTAGGTAATCATAATCTAATCTTGCTGTTTGTTACGTAGATAATAAATATAAATATAGGGTATAAGAACACAAATAAAACAGATTCCGCTTACGATTAATCCGTTTATTGGATCAGATTTACCTGTGAATGGTACAAAAATTCCAACTGCAATAGAAATAAGTGCAATAATAACAATGGAAATAATGAGGCTTCTTTTAGGAGATTTCTTACGAGCTTCATGATCTACACTAATGTCCATAGAGAATAATGCTAATGCAGTAGTCGAAATGATAAAAACAAGCCATAGTGGGCTTTCGTGCATTACTTCTGATCCTCTAGTAATCCAGTCATAACCTAATATACCTAAGATACCTAGAGTTTGAATAGCATATGCGTTTCTGATATTTTTTAGGTTCTTTAATATTAAACGTTCATCTGTAATTTTTTTCATTTTATATCAGTCCCTTTCTTTCCAGAATAGTTCATCTAGTGTTTTATTGACTGCGTGGCAGATATTAAGACATAGTTTTAAAGAGGGATTATATTTGCCTTTTTCAATTAAACTAATCGTTTGACGAGTGACGTCTACTTTTTCAGCTAATTGTTGCTGCGTTAAATTAACCTGAATACGCGCAATTTTTATTCTATTATCCACGAATATTATTGACCTCCTTTATCATCTCTTATAGGGATAGTGTAACATATAAAAAACATTATTCAATATATATATTACATATTTTGCAATCTTAATCCTTTGTTTAAACATATAAGTTAATACATGAAATTAGATAGAATCATGTATCATGGACCTTGATTAATCGGGGTTCTTTTTTTTATTTTTAGGGCTTTAATAGGATAGATAAGAGACTAAAAGTTTTCCTCTATTTTTGACAGTAGACTTATAATAAACAAGTATATTAATGTATTAGCTGAAATGTAAAATACTTTTAGAGTAACTATAGCATGACTATAAATACCTTTGATAGTATAGTTTATAATTAGTCATTATAGTAAAAATGAAAGGAGATTATATGGAAATACAAACGATATTAAAACAAAAAAGAAATGAACTTCAACTAACACAGGAAAATGTTGCAGAAAAAATTCATGTTTCAAGACAAACAATTTCCAACTGGGAAAATGGACGTAACCTCCCTGATCTCAGTAGCCTTATTTTAATTAGTGAGGTATATGCCATTTCTTTAGACGAACTTATTAAAGGAGCTCCTAAAATGGTCAAACAATTAGATAAAAAAATAAAAAGAGGACATTATTTTATTGGTGTATTGATTTTAAGTAGCTTATTCATTGCATTAACTCTTTTTTATTTCATCAGTCCAGGTGAACTTAGTGCAACACTCGTATTCTTCGGAACAATCATTATCGTATTTTTGTTAGCTCTCCTTTTAATATTAATGGGAATAACATCCATACTAAAAACTCTACAAGACAATCATTAAGAGATGTCCTATAGAGTTTTTAATCATTCAAATTAAATTAAGTACTTAGATATAATTTTTAATGATTCATAAATAGATAAGGAGGTTTTTTTAGTGGGGTATGGTTTGTTCATTATTTTTTTACTTTTTATTGTTATTATATTTACAAAAAAAAATAAACGGTAAGTTTGAAATGAACTGAGGTTATTCTTTTTAATACACCAATTTACATATAGTCATGTATTTCAAACCTTGATTTGTTGAGGTTGTTTATGCATCTCTGTGGAATCCAAACATGTTATAGTCCACCACATTTTACGTCATGAAGTATGGTTTCTGTGTGGCTTAAAAAGGACAGAGAGAGCAGACACAGTAAAGGTCGAAATCACGGTCTTTTTAAATGACTAACTCTATGATACACTTTAAAAATATAATTTTATAAGGGGTGAACTAAATGTCTATAGCCTAATTTGCCAGCAAGGTAAATAGCTCTGTTGGCAAACACTTTCAAAGAAAATGTAATTTTATTAACAACATTTGAAGGGTGGAACCAACATGAAGAATAATATTAAAGATCTTAACGAAAACAAAGAAATAGAAAGTATTATAAAAATTTGGCTTAATTCTAATCTAGAAGCTCATAACTTTATTCCAGCTGATTATTGGCACGAAAATTATGATGAAGTAAAAAGACTGCTACCTCAATCTGATTTAAGAGTATATCAAAAAAATGAAAACCCCATTGGCTTCATAGGTATTATGGATGGATTTATTGCAGGAATTTTTGTGGACAGTGATTACCGTTCTCAAGGGATAGGACTTGCTCTTTTAGAAGATGCAAAAAATAGATATAACAGTTTATCATTAGAAGTCTACGAGAAAAATCAAGGTGCTGTTAGATTTTATCAAAGAAATGGATTTGAAATCATTTCTTCTGAAATAGATGTTATTAATAAAGAGATTGAATATCACATGACTTGGAATAAAAACAACTCTTTTTAATTAGATTAAAAACTCATTTAAAATATTATAGTCGTTGATTTTATAAGGATAGAGTGTATTTTAAACTCTATCCTTTTTTGTATATTTCAGTCAAATTTAAAAATAGCATATCTATCCTCTATAAAGTCTTTTTGACGTTTTTTTCACTCTAAATATAATTCAACACACGAAATTATATAAAATAATGTATGAAGAACCTTATTAAATTAGAACTATTTTTTCTAATATTATAATTAATAATTTCTATTACATAGAGAAAGAAAAGCATAAACGATTAAACCAGAAGAATATCTATTTTATTTTGTTTAATCATACAGTAACATTAAGTTTGCTTTTCTTCCCCTTAATATAAAAGCCATATTCTAGAAGGAAGGCTAGAAGTAATAACGTGTTTTTAGTGGTCCGGTCACTCGCTATTCTTTGAAAAGCTAATGGAAAATTTTTTTTGAAGCTATTTTTTTTATGTAATACATTAATTAAAAAAGAAAAGTCTAGCTATAACTATCAATACCGGACATATTGTTGAGGGCTTTTTTACTTTGTTATATAAGCAGGATAAATTGAATAATCCATTTGAATTGTATACTGGTTAAACATTGATTTCTTTTATAACATAGAACCTTCTATCTTTAGAAACGCCTTTCCACGCAATTATGGTAAGCAATTCGTCATCTAAATCTTTAACGGTCTTACTTTCATCATTATAAAAATCAAATAGAGTGTCTACATATTGATCATATTCCTCTAAGTATATTTTTATGAGTTCTTTGAATTGACTATCGACTTCATTATCTGTCAAGTTAGTCGTATATCCTTCTGGCATATTTAATTCAAATATTTCGGTAAGGAAAGTTTCCCAAAATGTACCGTTTATTGCTCTATCCTCAATGTTTTCTAAAAAATATATGTGTTTTGCCCAATAATCTCTAGCATAATTATATAATGCGTCTTCTTTATCAG
>NZ_JBEMBC010000047.1:0-20402 GCF_040274425.1 Carnobacterium sp. | reverse complement strand
CACTTTTTTACGCAACAACTGGTATATAGAAAACGAAAAGGACACACTAAATGCTGCAGTAGCTGGCCATCCTTTCACGTATTCTGCTGGAGATGGTAAAACGGGTTGGGCGTTAAAAAGTGAATATGCCGAAGCTGCCATCAATGTCTTAACTGGAAAAGCAGCAACACCAGAAGTACTTGAATTATCAGGCAATCCTATTACTTATGTAGAATTAGCAGAAGCTCTTAAAATTGCTAGTGGCACAGCATTTGAGGTCGTTAAAATGAATGATATTGATTATCAAACTGCATTAACCAATAATGGCGTCCCTGAGGCAGCTGTCGGGTTCATCTTAATGATTCAAGGTGATATTCGTAACGGTGAGTTGGATGTTATGTCAGATGATTTTGAACAAACGTTAGGCAAACCATTGACACCACTAGTTGATGCTTTAAAAGAGTACTTACAAAAATAACCTTTTATAAGTAGTTTTATTCTTCAATCATGTAGAGAAAAAAAATAAGAAGAAGCTTTTAATAAAGTTTCTTCTTATTTGTTTTGCATTCGATCATCATAACAATTGAAGATTAATTTACTAATGATGATTTCTAAAGAACAAGTTAAAAAACTCGCTCTTTTTATTTTGATTTATTTTATAAGGATTATATCAGGACTCCTTGATCATTGATTTATATTCGTTAATAATTTGAATCCCTGAACTTGTTCCTAATCGTTCAGCGCCAGCTTCCACCATTGCTTTAGCAGTGGTAAAATCACGTATACCTCCTGCTGATTTCACTTTAACCTCTGCTCCAACTATCGATTTCATTAGTTTTACATCTTCAACAGTGGCACCGCCAGTACCAAAACCGGTTGATGTTTTCACAAAATTCGGTTTCACTCTTTTAGCAATTTCACAAACAGCTATTTTTTCTTCATTTGTTAGAAAACAGTTTTCTAAAATTACTTTACTTAAAATATTATTTTCTTGGCAGACTGCTACAATTTCTTTCATTTCCTGTTCAATATAAGCTAAGTTGCCGTCTTTTAATTCACTAATATTGATCACATAGTCGATTTCATCAGCCCCATTTTTAATAGCTTCCGTAACTTCAAATACTTTGGTAGCAATGGTCGTTTGGCCCAATGGAAAACCAATGGCTGCTCCTACATGAACTGGACTTTCTTTTAATAACTCTTTGCAGAGAGAAACAGGCGCTGAATTGATAGCCACCATTTTAAACCCATATTCATCAGCTTCTTGACACAATTTTTTAAATCCAGATTTCTTTGCATCTGCTTTTAGCAACGTATGATCCACCATGTTTGCTAGTTCTGTTACACTCAATTGAAATGTCATTTTTCTTCCTCCTTTTATTGAACTCGCTTTCATTTTATCATAGTTAAAGGCTTTACGTGTTTAAGTAAGGAATAAGAAAAATTTATCAGTCTAGGACGTTATTTTTTAAATGCAAAAAAGAACCGCCTAAACGATTCTCCTTTTACACTATGTGAAGTATGAAAATTTTTTTTCAACAAAGAGCTTCTGTTTGATATACTTAATGTACGATTTCTACCTTAAAAATGACTTACTTAAAACTATAGTTCTAGTTTATATTTAAGGTATTCGATAGTTTTTTTAAAATTTGCTAGTCCTTACTATTAATCTAATCTTTTCTATACTTTGTCCGTTTTCTAAAAGATAGTGGGTACCATTCCACCATCTGCTCGAATAACCGAACCGCTAAAACTACTTGCTAGAGGACTACAAACAAAGGTAACTAAGCGACCTAACTCTTCTGCTGGAATAAATCGTTGGATCAAAGAAGCGCTACGGTGTTCCGCCATGAAGCGACGTTCTTGTTCTTCAAAGCTTATGTTTTCCTTTCCGTAAAATCCTTCTAGCATCCCGCTAACCCCTTCAGTTAAGGTTGGCCCAGGTAAAACAGTGTTGACTGTAACCTGTGTTCCTTTGGTTTGGATAGCTAAAGTTTTAGCTAGAGAAAGCTGCATGGTTTTAGTCATACTATAGTGAGCCATTTCCCCAGAAGGCATTAACGCTTCTTCACTAGCAATAAAAACAATCCGTCCAAAATTAAGCTTAATCATATGCGGTAAATACTGTTTCGCTAAGGTGTTGCTGATTAGGACATTAGTTTTGAAAAAACGTAGCCACTCTTCATCATTAATCTCATAATAGTCCGTTGGTTTAAAAATACCTAAACTATTAATTAACAGATCTACTTGCGGAAATTTCTCCATCAATTGATTGATTTCTATTTCCTGACTTAAATCGTAAACTGCGCTTTGAGGATTGGTAGCAGGAAATTTTGTTTGAATTTCAGCAATCACTGTATCAACATCTACCTTACCACGACCGTTAATAATTACATTTACGCCTTCACTGGCTAACTCTAGAGCGATGGCTTTTCCAATCCCCTTAGTTGAGCCGGTTACAAGTGCGGTTAACCCAGTCATTTGCATTTTCATAGTCTACTCTTCCTTTCTAAAATTCAAAATTGTCTGGATCTGGACCAATTCGACGGTTTTGATTTAATGCTGTAATACTTGCGACTTCTTTTTCAGTTAAAGCAAAGTCAAAAATAGCTCTATTTTCAAATAACCGACCTGCATTGGTTGATTTAGGAATTGTAATAACGCCATTTTGTAAATCCCAACGTAAAACAATTTGGGCAGCTGACTTCCCATATTTTTGGCTTAACGCTAAAATTAAATCATTTTGCAAAATTTCTCCATTCATCAAAGGTGACCAAGCTTCCATTTGAATATTTTTTTTTGTTAAATAATCCTTTAGTTCTCCTTGGGTTAATAAGGGATGGTATTCCACTTGGTTAATAACCGGAGTCACAGTACTGTGTTTCGCCAATTCCTCTAAATGATGAACTTGAAAATTACTTACCCCAATACTCCGTACCTTTTTAGCGGTATAAAGTTTTTCCATTTCTTGCCACGTAGCAACATAGTGTTCTGCGACTGGCCAATGAATCAGATATAAATCCAAATAATCAACGCCTATTTTAGCCAAACTTGTTTGGTAAGCTTCTATTACTTTTTCACTACGCATATCTTCATTCCAAATTTTAGAAGTGATAAATAAATCTTCGCGACTAATCCCCGCTGCAGCAAGCCCTTGACGAATACCTTCGCCTACTGCTTCTTCATTGCCATAAATACTTGCAGTATCAATACTTCTATAACCTGCAACAATAGCCGCTTTAATTGCCTCAACTAATTCTTTATAATCTTCCACCCGAAAAACGCCTAAGCCTAAAGTCGGCATCTCAACTCCATTATTCAAAGTAATAATTTCTTGCGTTTTCATAAATATTCCTCCAATTTTATATTTACATTTGCCTAACATGTCGTTAGTATAGACCCTATATAACTTAATAGGAAGTAGGTACTTTTTTGTGCTATAGGAACTAAAAAGTACCTATATAAAGGAGAGAAATAAAATGAAACCAACAATTGTTTATGGTATTGGGGTTGAAGCTACCATTGAAGTAATTGGCGGAAAATGGAAGCCGATTATTCTATGTCACTTAAAACATAATACCAGGCGGCCTTCTGAATTAAAACGACTTATGCCCACAATTACTCAAAAAATGTTAACTCAACAATTACGTGAGTTAGAAGATTCCGGAGTGATTGATCGCACTGTTTATGAACAAGTACCACCTAAAGTTGAATATTCTTTAAGCACTTATGGCCGCTCTTTAGAACCAGTTTTAGAATTGTTATGTACTTGGGGCGAAGAGCATATTGATCGCCGGAAAACGCAATTTAATGAGAATATTATTTTAGAACATACTGAACTTTAATCGTTCAAATACAAAAAATAAAACATTAGATAATCATCCCGTCCTTAGATAGAAACATTAGATAATCTATTCTATTGCTTCAGCTAAGTAATACTCAACTACACGCTGCTTGAATTCTTCCTCGTATTAACTATAAAAAGACCTCTAAAGTTAATTTTTTAATTTAACTTTAGAGGTCTTTACATTAGGCCAGATGCTTTTTTCATACCTTCCGAACAGGATCACGAAGAATTGTACGTAGAGTATCTTGAGGAGTTTTTGCTGTAAATGAATCTAGGTGAATCTCAAGATGAGAACCACTACGTCGTACACCATTTTGTTCAGCATACCTTTCTAAATCAGCAAGCGTTCTAAGTTCATCAGAAAAAGGTCCATGGTGCATAACCTGAATGACTGTTTGGGCTGGAATTGAAAAAGGTTCAAGAATATCAGAAGACTTTTTATTTGAACTAGAACTAGCAGTAACAATCTCTTCAATTTTTTCTTTTGTTAAAAGTTGAGGCGTTTTTGTCATGATCCTGTATTCTAGCAACGACAAGGGGTTAGCAGTATAGAAATCAGCAATGTTAGCTGGTTTAGCACCTTTTGCATACCAATATTGAATTTCTATAACTGGCACATTTATCTGTTGATCCAAATTTTTTGATATATCTGCAACTAAGGCTTTCTTTCGATAAAATTCAGCGGTTCCTGGAGCGCCTTTCCCAAGAATCGATAAATAGTTAACAGCCTCTGTATGGATGATCTCTGGAATGTCGGTTGCCGAATAGTGGTTAGTTGATTTAATCTCTGCCATTTAAAAGCCTCCTTTATTAATTTGATAAACTGTTTTTGGTTTCCGTTAGAAAAGTATCTAATGCTTGTTCAACATTGATGTTCACTTGATTGGCAAGAGTTGTCAGCCACCAAATATTTTCCCCGATTTTATGTGCTAGTAGTTTTTCGTTATTCTCCCCAGTCGGCCAGCTACCTGTTTTGTCCATGATTAACCGGCTTAATAAACCAGCGTCAGTCAAAAATGCTAATGTATCCTGTTCTATCGTCCATTTTTCTCCCTGCGTTGCTTGCTCAATTTGGTGATACTGTTCTCTGATCTCATCTGAACGTTGCACTAATTCATTAATATCCATCCTATTTTTCTCCTCTTTATTCTATTTAAGATCGGCAATCAACTGCTCAATTTTCCCTGTCGGTGACAAACTAAATTCGTAAAATCCTGAAATCCCTTGATTTCCATTAGGGAAAACCCCTTTAAAAATAACCTTTACAGTAACTACATTGTCTTCGATCTGATATTCTTGGATTTTCGTGCTGGTCTTGCAGTCAATAAAATAATCTCTAAAGTATTGTTTGATTTCTTCCTCGCCTTCAAATTTTCTGCCGACTGATAGTTCATCGATAACACCATTGTCGATAAAGCATGAGGCATATCCATTTTCGTCAAAAGCATTACTGACTTCAATATATTCTGAAATGATTCTGGGTAATTGTTTTTCCATTTCGACACTTCCTTTCTTATATTTGAAGTATATAGAAAAAAACATGACAATAGTCTGTCATGTTTTAATAATAATCAAGCATACTTTTTAATTCTTTTTTTAATCGCTTTTGAATTACAGTTGGCGCCAACACTTGTAAATATTTGCCGAACGAAAGCAAGTAACTATCTAACCACTCGCCATCATTGGTTAAACAATTAACAAGATAATAGTTGTCATCAATTTTGCTGATTTGATCTTGAGTAAATTCTTCAAATATACGATAACTCATTTTAGCGTTGATTTTCAAAGTTAAGGATATTGAATCAGTTCTTTTTTTATCCTCCTGTTGTGCCATTATGGGTGCAGCAGTTCGTTGGGACTTGGATTCTGCAGAAACTATAGCAGTCTCATGCATTCTAGTTAACTTAAATAATCGCCAATCTTTTCTTTCAATAGAGTACCCCTTCAAATACCATGCCTTATCTTTAAATATAACTTGGTTAGGGTAGACTTTTCTTGATAGATATTCATTTTTAGCATTCAAATAGTTAAAAGTAATCAGTTCAGATTGAAATATAGCTTGTTTTATCAATGCTAATGTCGACTTTTGTTCCTGACTATTACTCCAATTTGAAGGGTCGATTTCAATCCAAGAGATTGGTTTTTTTTGAAAAATTGCGGATAGTTTATCCAACGTTTCTTGATCACTTTGGCCAACTCCTACTAAACTTTGCAATGAAGATAATATATTCATCTGCTCGTCTTCTGAAACTAAGGTGCTATTCATTCTAAATTGAGGCAATAAAGAAATCCCGCCGTTTCTCCCTTGACTAACATAAATCGGAATACCTGCTTCTGACAAATTGTCAATATAGCGATAAACAGTTCTTACTGAAACTTCTAATTTATCGGCTAGTAATTTTGCTGGTAGTTTTTCATTATTCATTAACAAATAGACCATTTGAAATAAGCGATTTGATTTCATATCAACTACCTCCCCATATTAAATAATACAATTTTTATTTGGTATTACATAATAATCAATCACTATTATTTTTTCAGAGATGGATAATCATTGAATGAGAAGTGCCCGTTAATTTTGCTCGATTTTTGGTATATAGTAGGTATCTTGGTGATCTTTTGGATGATATAGTCAGCAATTCTCATTTCTCTATTTGTAAATCTTGTTTGATTTTTCAACTTATTCACTATTTGCAAAAAAATTAATAATCCTTTTATAAATTGATTCTATATCATATAGGTAGAGTTTACTATATGACCTTAAATGTAAAATAGTATCTTTTTATAAATAAGTTATAGCTGGAATATAAGTCCTCCATTAAAAACTAAAAAAACTGTAGATTTGTATGAAAGTTCAAATCTACGGCTTTTTTAGTTTTTATTTGTTGTTTTTATGTGTAAACTCACTATTAGATTGTATAAATAGTTTTACAGAGGAACCATTACAAAAGCAATACTCTTTAGATTTTTATGAGATGACTTTTCCAGTCATTTCCTCGTAATCTTTATTCATGATATCCCACGACTCTTTGATGTCATCATCTAATCCAAATAACCCACTACGCCCTACAATATAAATATCGGGATTGGCTGCATCAATTTTCTTAAATGATTTCCGATTTGAAGATCCATCCATTTCAATAACATAATGATAACCATTTTTTTCACGTAATTCTCTCAAAGCTACTATTTTATCTAATGTCCCATCAATAAAACGTTGTCCAGCAAAACCAGGATCAACTGTCATAATGGTAATTTTATCAACTAATTCAATATAAGGAAAAATTGTCTCAATAGGCGTTTCAGGATTTAACACTATCCCTGCTTTTAATCCCGCATCTTGTATTTGATCAATCAATCGAAATGCTAAACCATCAAGTACTTCTGCATGCATACAAATCCATTCACACTTCAAATCTACCAATTGTTGAACCCAGAAACTTGGTTCGGTTACCATAAGATGAACAGACATAGGCAAGTCGCTTATTTTTCGCACTTCTTCGATAAACCATGGAGACAAGGTAATATTGGGAACGTAATGTCCATCCATAATATCAATATGATACGAGTCTACATGATCATTTAAAAACGTAATTTGTTCTTTAAACTTGTCTAAGTCCATTGTCATCAATGATGGTGAAAATTCTATTTTCTTCATTTTTTAGTTTACCTCCAATTATTTGCTGGTTATTTGAATGATTTCTTTATCTTCGTGAGTAGCGCGTATACTTCTGAGTAACTTTTTTACTTACTCTCATATTTATATTAGAAAATTTGGATATCATCTAGGTCAATATCTGCTTCTTCAATTTCTGGTTGCATGTTAATATCGTCTTCTGTCACATTTTTCTTAATTAAAGCTAAAGTTACTCCTGTTACCAGAATATTTACTACCAGTGCCGCCACTCCTACCCATGGTCTAGACATCGTTGGAATCATTAATACCCCACCAAATGGGACAGTTGCATCTGCTCCTAAGGCCATAGACACTGCTCCACCAGCTGCTCCACCGATAGCTGTTGCAATTACACCACGAACAATATCATTCATAACGATTGGAATTACGCCCTCAACAATATTGATAACACCCATTGGAACTGCTGATTTCAACGTTTCAACTTCTACTGGTGTATAAATGTTTTTTCTAAACACTTTTGCTATGAAATAAGCCAATCCAAAACCGATTGGTGTTGCTGTATTTACTAATTGTAATGCTGTTATTGGACCATTTAGACCTTCTGCTTGCATTGTCAACACAAAGGCAAACACCGTTTTATTAATTGGCCCACCGTAGTCAACTCCACTCAGTAAACCTATCACTCCACCAAATACCAGCAATGAAGATGATCCCAAACTATCTAAAGCATTTGTTAATAACGAAGTAAAAGCAGCGATTGGTAACCCAATAACATAAACCATCATCAAGCCACCAATAACTGAAGTTAGAAATGGAATAATCAAAGTTGGCATTAATCCTTTAGCCCACTTAGGAACTTTAATGTATTTTAAAGTTCCTACTACAAGATAGCCGGCTAAATATCCTCCTAAAAGTCCACCGATAAACCCAGCGCCAATTGCATTAGCCGTTAACCCAATAATAAAACCTGGTGCTATACCTGGTTTCCCTGAAATTGAGTAAGAAATTCCTGTAGCAATAACTACTGGTAGTAAACCTAAACCTGCTCCACCCATTGTTGCTAAAGCATCCCAAATTGAAAATTCACCTTGGATCAATTGAGCTTGGCTAGTTCCACCAAAAGCCATACCAATTGCGATTAAGAAACCTGCTCCACAAACAATTGGAATCAAATATGAAATCGCTGTCAACATATGGCCTTTAAGATTCAATTCTTTAATTTTTTTCATTTTCCTTCCTCCTATACAGCTTCTTGATTACTTTGTTCAACAATTTCTACCGCTTTTTCAATTAATTTATTAGGCGATTTAATCGCGATTTCCGTTGGAACTTGAATCATTCTTTTCCCATCAAATCTTTCACGTCCAGAAATCTTGACATCCACTGCTAAAATAACTACATCTGCTTCAGCAATTTGTTCTGCAGTTAATTCATTTTCTATTCCTATTGTTCCCTGTGTTTCAATGGTAATATCGTAACCTGCTTTTTTTGCGGCATTTTCTAATTTTTCTTGTGCAATATACGTATGTGCAATTCCAACTGTACATGCTGCTACTCCCACTATTTTCATATTCTTTCTCCCTCTTTTTTAGTTACTAAAAGCTGCTTTTACATCTTCAGCTTTTTTTGACTGCAACAATTTTTCGACTACTTCGTCATTCCCTAGCTTTCTTGCAAATAATGATAATAATTTCAAATGATTTTGTGCCCCATCATTGTCATTTCCAACAGCAAAAAGAATGATTCCTTTTACTCCTTTACCATCTAATGTTTCCCATGGAATTTCTTCTTCAATGATTCCAATCGCTACCCCTATTTTCTTTACAAAATTACTTTTCCCATGAGGAATAGCAATATAACCACCAATTCCAGTTTGTCCCTCTGCTTCTCTAGCATAAATATCTTTCATAAAACCATCAACATCTGTAATGTATCCATTTTGTACTAATAATTCAGTTAATTCTTTCAATGCCTCATCTTTAGTCTTAGCCTGCATGTTGGTTTTGATTGTTTTTAAATCGACAATATTTTTTACTTCCATTCGTTATCTCTCTCCTCTCATTTTTAAAAATCAGTTATTTTGCAGAACAACTTCCGCTGCTTTTTCAATTAATTTATTTGGTGATTTAATTGCAATTTCTGTCGGAACTTGAATGATTCTTTTCCCGTCGAATCTTTCACGACCAGAGATTTTTACATCTACCGCTAAAATAACCACATCTGCTTCTGCAATCTGTTCTGCAGTTAATTCATTTTCTATTCCAATTGTTCCTTGTGTTTCAATGGCGATTTCGTATCCGGATTTTTTTGCGGCATTTTCTAATTTTTCTTGTGCAATGTATGTGTGTGCGATTCCAACTGTACATGCTGCTACTCCTACTATTTTCATCATTCTTCCTCCTAAATTTTTATCATTTCTTTTTCAAAAACTTTTTTATCCGTAATTTCTAACAACCGATTTAAATAGTCTTCATCTGCTAACGTCTTTGAAAATAATGAAATTTTTTTCTTTATTTGGTCAACCTCATTTTTCTTCAATAATAGGACAATCAACAATTGGATATCTTTTGTCTGAGGATCCCACAATGCTATAGGTTTAACTAATCGAATAAATAGTATCCGACTTTTTTTTACTTGATCACTTTCTATATGAGGCAACATTACATGGTCCGCGATTAATGTGCTGCCTACCTGTTCTCTTTCAATCAGCTGCTTTATTATTTCGTCTTTTTGAGAATCTTCATCCTGACAGACCATTTCAGAGATAAAAGAATAGACTTCTTCTTTTGTCCTCAACTCACGATTAAAATAAACTTCATAGAATAAATTAGCGTCCATGGTAAATCTCCTCTATTTTTTTCTGAAGTCTCTTCTGATCATCAATCGTAAACATTGCACTCACTAATAAATACGGAATAGGCCTGTTATCTTCAATATGGACGGTACTTAAAATCAATTCAACATCTCCGTATTTCTCTTTAAACAGTTGCATATTTCGTGAGGCTATTACATCTACAATTTCTATTTCAGGAAATTTCTTTGCTACTTTTGCTCTTAAAAGTTCTGAAGTTCCAATTCCAGTGGTGCACATGATCAGTGTTTTTATAGGTCGTTGGTATTGACTAGTTTCAATGATTTTTGCAAAATAAAGAGTAATAAACCCGTTTTCATCATCATTTATTACCGGCAAGCTAAATTTTTCACTTACAAATTTAGATACGTTAGTGACTTCCAAAAATATTTCCTCGTAAGTTACCTTAATTTGATTTAACAAGCTGTTTTTAACTCGAATTTTGTGTTCTAACCGATTAAGCATTGGTTTGATATGATTAGCTAAATCAATAAAAATAGACTGACTTTCGATATCAATACCTAACTTGATACTCATTTCTTCAATATATACTTTAGTCACTTGGATAACTTTTGGTGAAAAATTAGACGTTTTAGCAAGCGATCCTTGCATCCTTGATGAAACCAAATATTGGTAAAGAAAATAAATCTCAATATCTGGTAAGTTATTGTTCAAATATTTTTCAGTATTATTAACAGTAACTTTTGCAACCTGATACAAATTAGCATCCCTTTTCATATTTTCCATTTCTTCATTAGTGATCTTATCCGTGAACAGTAAAGCGGGGATTTTTCTTGAGCGACTAAGCAGTATATACAAATGAGAGAAAATGTTTACATTATATGGATAGGGAATGGTTATTTCCAACTCTTTTTCAATGATTCTTAATTGATCCAATATAAACAAAACATCGTACTTATTGAAATTAAGTTCTTGATTACTTTTCAGATCGTCAATGTCAATAATATTAAATATTTCAATACTATCTTTAATGGCCTTTCTGATATTAACTTCTTCCCCTAATATAGCTAGTGTCCTGTTTTTTCGTTCCAAAACCAAGTTATACTTTTTAAGTTCTTCGCTCATGATTTGTTCATCATTGAAAATAACTGAGTCACCTACATAATAGTTACTAAATAATTGATAGATATTTAAAGGTTTTGGCGAAGATAACAATAATTCTTCCATGATTCGTTTACGTCTCTCGTTAGTAGAAAATTGATTTTCTTTGTATTTCTTGTTACTTTTTTGATAGTTGATAAACTTTTCGTGATCTAGTTTATACCCTCTTCCTTTTTCAGATACAATCAGCGGATCTTCCACATATTCATCGTTGATTTTTTTGATCAAACGATAGACTGTTTTTTTAGAAACACTTAATATTTCTGTTAAATCTTCTGAAGTAACGTAATCTTGATTTTTAGAAAGAAACAGTAACAGTTTTTGTTCACGACTATTGGTTGAACTCAAAGCCACCCCTCCTTGTTATATTTATAGTAACCTAGTTTAAAGAAAACGCTTCCCTGATAAATGACCGTTGCAATGGTCATTTTATTAATGCACCTAAAAGATCTAATTTAGTAAAAATGACTCGTCTTAAAGAAAAATCATTTGCCACTTCTTTTGATTTCATTTAATTGATAGTAATTTTAATATCAAAATCAAAAGACGACGGCTTTAACACCGACAGAAAATCGGGTTAAAGCCGTCATATAATTAATTTACTTATTTTTTTTTAATTGTTTGTGAAATGCAGTTTAACTAAACAAGCTTTTTTATAATTCGTGAAAAATTGGCGTCATTTTATCAAAAGTACAAAACTGAGTATAACCGATATCTTTTAATATTTTTTTAGCTTCTCTAATGTTAAAACCTAGATGCTCTGGTTTATGACTATCACTGCCAATCGTAATAATTTTACCGCCAAGTTCGTGATATAGTTTTAGGATCTCTATGGAAGGTGTCAATCCGTTAATCTCATAACGACTAGAGGACGTATTTACTTCTATTCCTTTATTATTTGCTATAACTACTTTTAATATTTCTTTTATTTTATCTTTATTGTACTCAAATCTATCGACTTCTTTATCTAAATAACGTCTCACTAAGTCCATATGCGCCAACACACTATAATTTTTATAAGTAGTGACCAATTGATACATTTCATCGTAATATCTATCATAACTTTCTTTATGTGTCTGTCCTTTTTGAAATTCTCCTGTCCAAAATTCTTTGTTTTCAATTTGATGTACCGATAATAAAATGAAATCAAAATCTTGAGACTGGTAAAGTTTTTCAAATTGAGGTATCGTATGGACCTGCATACCAAATTCCAATCCTTTTTTTATGTTTATCTCTTTTTCATATTTCTTAGCAAGTTTATCTAGCTCCGCAAAATATAAATCATAATGAACGTTTTTAACCTCTTTATTCTTACCTACTTGAAATTCTTCCCCTGGTTTCCAATCGGGTTTAACCCCATAATCAGCATGATCTGTAAAACAAATGTCTTTTAATCCCAATTGAATAGCATCTTTTACAACATCCTCCATTAAATACCAAGAGTCGTCACTGTAATCACTATGCACATGATAGTCTGCATAAACCATCTAAAAACCTCCTTTAAATTCTCACTATTTTGTTTATTTCCTCTTTTTTCTATGTGATAGTTTTTCATCACTTTTCGTATTTTGTTTACTTAATAACCTAAAAATTCTAGCTGGCTTTTCAATTATAATCGTATCATTCGGAAGATATTTTGTCACTTTAACACCTAACCTACCACAAAAAAGAGAAGGATTTAAGAAACGAACTTCTTAAGACCTTCTCCATGAAGTTTATTCGCTTACTGAGAATGAGAACAATATAACGTATATAGTAAATGGTATAGGTATAGATACTATTTCTCATTTTCTTGTAAACGTATTTATATATTAATTTCCATTCTTCTATTTACAAAAGGTATGCAGAGTTCTAAACTAACGAATGTTAGAAGTAGAATACAAAACGAATGGATCTGAAGTAAAATGGGCAAAAACGAAAAAAATAGGAATAAAGGCTGGATAAGAAAAATAGATTCTATCAGCTTGGAAGAAGTTAATAGTTCAGTAAAAGTTCCACTAGCAAACGCTTCTTTTCTAAGAAAATTACTTGCTTTTATGGGACCTGGTGCGTTAGTGGCTGTTGGATATGTTGATCCGGGTAATTGGGCGACATCTATAGAGGGTGGATCTGAATTTGGTTATACCTTATTGAGTGTCATATTGATTGCTAGCCTAGTCGCAACCTTGATGCAAGAAATGGCTGCGCGTTTAGGAATTGCCACCAGTATGGATCTAGCTCAAGCAACTAGTGCTTCTGTCGGAAAAAAAACTTCTTTTTTCTTATGGATTTTAACAGAAGTCGCCATTATTGCTACCGATATTGCTGAAGTTATTGGTTCTGCTATCGCACTAAAACTATTGTTCAACATTCCGATTCTTTTAGGTGTGACAATCACGACATTAGATGTGCTCTTATTGCTTTTATTGCAGAAACGCAGTTTTCGTATTATTGAAAGTGTCGTCATAATCTTAATGACAACAATATTTATCATTTTTGCATATGAAATTTTATTATCCAATCCAAATATCACTAATCTAGTTGAAGGTTATATACCAAGTTCAGAAATTATCACAAATCCTTCAATCCTATTTGTAGGTCTAGGAATTTTAGGTGCAACAGTTATGCCACACAATCTCTATTTACATTCTTCAATCATTCAAACGAGAAGTTACGAACGTACAGAAAAAGGGAAAAAAGAAGCAGTAACATTTGCTCGAATCGATTCTATCTTTTCTTTGACTATTGCTTTTTTGATTAATTCGATGATTTTAATTTTAGGTGCATCAGCTTTTTACGGCAATGGACAAGTTGTCAGTGGAATAGAAGATGCTTATGCTTTACTTGCACCAACTATTGGCGCATCTATAGCGAGTACCTTGTTTGCAATTGCTCTACTAGCTTCTGGTCAAAACTCAACCATCACCGGAACACTGAGCGGACAAATCGTTATGGAAGGCTTTATTCATTTAAGAGTTAAACCATGGGTACGCCGAATCATCACAAGATTGCTAGCTGTAATTCCAGTATTTATTGTGACCATTATGGCCGGAGAAAATGGAACTACCAATCTTTTAATATTCAGTCAGGTTATTTTAAGTATGCAACTTCCCTTTGCACTTGTTCCACTGGTTTTATTCACTAGTGATAAACATAAAATGGGAAGTTTTGTAAATTCAACTTGGGTTAAAATGGTGGCCTGGACAGCTACAGTTGTCATTATTTGTTTAAACGTTTATTTAGTAGTCTATACATTGATTGGTCATTGACTATTTTTCTGATTTCTTTAGTAATTAAATAGGAATACTCTATCATTTAAACAATCTAAGCGACTAAAAAGACTAAAGCTAATTAAACTAGCTTTAGTCTTTTTAGTCTTTCAACATCTTTAATGTATAGGCTACTGTCAATTTCGTTTACTAAATTCTCTACACACTTTGGCAATTATAAATGTTGCAACAAAAAGCATAATCCCTACTTTGTTAAAAAGTAAAAATACATTTAGTACATCACCAAAAGAGCTCACCGGATAATAACCACTCAGCAAAAGAATGGGGTATACAGTAAGCAACATCGTTATGTAGTGAACTATGATTTGTTTGGAAAAATTCCAGCGGTTGATTTCATAGATGACGCTCGCTATCCCCAAAAACATAATTATAAGCCCGTTTAATAAGAATGTCCTCGCATCACTGGATGAACCTTGAATAAGTTCCCACACTGACATGACCAACATAAAAATAAATGGAATTGCTCCTCTAATGAGTCCTTTTAAAATAGTTTCATTTAACTCTCCTTTCGCATTTTATATATTTAGCCAATATTGACTCCCATCGCTAGTTCTTTTGAAAAAATTAAATGTAATTAAATATCTTCTCTGTTCAACATACTCTCCAGCTGGATAAACTTTTAATAATTCCCCATTGATTTCTTGCTCCGTATAGATCTTTCCTTCTTCAAATCTTGTAATAAATTCAGCCAATAAAATGTATTTCTTTTTTTCTTTAGCGGGAACCTTAGTTACTTTATTATTTTTCATAAAATTCGTGACTACATTTACTTTTTCCTGTTCTGTGTAGTGATACTTCATAAGTCATTTCTCCTTCTTAAAAGTTCCTTTTGGATTTAAAAATGAGCGAATCTCATAGTAACTGTATCATTAAAAAAAGATGAGAGTCAATAACTTAAACAATTTTATTCAAACTTATAAAGTAACTTTCCACCTAAAATTTGCTTTTGCGAATGTCTAATTTGTGAGATACTGATAAGCGTGACTGAAAACGGAGGGAATAAGATGATTTATATAAAAGAAGCCATTTTACACATATTTGATTTGAACAGTAACGAACCTATCTTCTCTTTTGCCGGCTTAGATCTTACGGAGAAATTCACATTTGATTATCTCCATGCCATGATTGAGAAAGTAGAAGACTCAGACAATATGAAAACTGGGGTATTAACCGAAAATAATCCTTTAAACCAAACTTTTTCTTCTATTCAAGAAGACTTTATTGAGACAACTAAAACGTTGACCGAAAAATTCTTTTCCATTACAAAACTTAATCCAGAAATACCACCAGCTGACTTATTATTTGTCTACTTTACTTTGGATGAAGTGCCACAGTTAGGTCTGTTCAAATTAAATTATTCTGACAGCATCACTCACTATGTCTCTTATGAAGAAGAAACGCTAACGAATCAGTTGATCATTAACCGTTCTATCTTACCGAGTGCACGCCAAGCGATTCAAGAAGGAATGGTGCTAAATTTGAATACCATGGAATACCATGTGATTGAGAAAAAGCACCTAATTGATGAATTAGCAGAGAAAATTTATTATTTCACAGAACTATTTTTAGAAGATAAACCTCAACCTAGTCTTAAAGAGAACATTTCGATCATTAAAAAAGCCGTTCAAAAAACAAGCAAGGCATTTGATGATGAAGAATTCCAAGTACTGGCTGATACGAAAGATGCACTTGTCCATAGTATGACGGAAGAAAACGTCATTGATAACCAAGTGATCGCTGAGACTCTATACGGGGATAATCATGCGAAAAAAGAAAAGTTTTTTGAAGAAATCAAAGAATTAGGTTACGTAGATCGTGCTCCTGCTGAAGTAGCCGTTGCTGGTCCAAAATATTCAAAACAAAAATTCCGTTTAGATAACGGAATCGAGATCAGCATCCCTATAGAACTTTACAGAGACCCAGATGTTGTCGAGTTTATCAACAATCCAGATGGAACCACTTCTGTTATGATTAAAAACATCGAAAAAATCAAAAATTTATTCTAAAAAATCTTCCTTTGTATGAGCCTTTAAATGCTCAGTACAGAGGAAGCTTTTTCGTTTACAGCATCGATTGTTAACCACAGCTGAATAATGGTACGAACTTTCGTAGTTCCGTTATCACTAAAAGGTTAAATCCTTTTAGTGTCACAGGTTGATCAGTTTTTTTTGATTTCTGCCTAAATAAGCATAGTTAAATTTAGACAGCGTCAATTGAGTCAGTTGGATCTACTTCTGCTAAATTCTCATACAACTGTGGGTAATCATGACACTTCATATTTCTACATGTACATATTTCTTTTCCAAATGAGATCATGGATTGATGTGCTCTTCCCCAGTATTTTGCTGGGATAATTTCTGTCACGCGTTCTTCAATTTGTTTGGGTGTGGCATTTTCTTCTGCTATTTTATGGTGCTTGCAGATTCGTGCAACATGTGTATCCACTGCAAAAGCCTCTTGGTTAAAGGCAACATTCAATAATATATTAGCGGATTTAGGACCAATTCCAGTTAATGATTGCAGTTCCTTGCGTGTACTTGGAACTTTTCCATCAAAATTTTCAAGTAATTGATAACTACTTTTATAAATATACTTTGCTTTATTCCGGTAGAGTCCGACTGTTTTTATGTATGATTCAATTTCTTCAGGTGAAGATTCGATAACAGCTTGAGGATTTGGATAGCGTTTAAATAATTGGTCTGTCACTTTAGCGACTGAAATATCTGTTGCCTGAGCACTTAATATAACGACCATCAACAATTGAAATGGATTTTGGTAACGCATCATTGGGACAGCATCAGGATACAGTTTCATAATTTCATAGATAACGTGTTGAGCGGCTTCTTTTGTCAGCATAGGCTTTCCTTCTTTATACAGTTTTTTTTAATATACCATATTTTCAATAGCACTAAAATCAAGTTTATTAGTATCTTAATTTCTATAAAGCCAGAATCATAAGGATAACTTTACTTAGAACCATGCCATTCTGACTTTTTAATGTTTAAAATAAAGTTTCAACAGTTCTTTAGCACTGCTGGCTGAGGTATAATAAATTAAAGAATTGTTCCTCAAAAAAAAGCCTAAGGAGGGTCCTCAATATGAGACAGAATGACGAAGAAACGCTAAATGATTTGTATAATCTGATCCTCAATCCTGCGACTCGTGAATGGGAACGATCAGCATTATTGTTGACCAAAGATGCCTTAGAAGAGGGTGCAACTATTGACGACCAACTTTCAAAACTTGAAGCTAAGTTACGCCCGCTAGCATTAAGAAATAATTTAACGCCTGACGTGACAGATTTTTATAACAGCATAACTGGAAATGCTAGTGCCGACGCTCAATTTGATTTTACAAAACACTCCATTGATGATTTAACTTACCAAGACTCTGCGGTATTCGCAGGAGGCTGTTTCTGGTGTATGGTAGAACCTTTTGAAACCAAAAATGGAATCATTTCTGTCTTATCGGGTTACACTGGAGGGCATATGGATCATCCTACTTACGATCAAGTGAGCGGCCAGTACACAGGGCATGTCGAAGCGGTTGAAATTATTTTTGATACGCGGATCATACAGTATGAAGATTTGTTGGAACTTTATTGGCAGCTGACCGATCCTACAGACGTGTTTGGTCAATTTCAAGATCGAGGCAGTCAGTATCGTCCAATTATTTTTGTTCGAAATGATCATCAACGTCAAATTGCTGAAAAGTCAAAACAGCAGTTAATCGAATCCGGCAAATACAAGCGTCCAATCGTTACGTCCATTGAATTAGCAACCGTATTTTGGCCAGCTGAAAACTTCCACCAGCAGTTTTATAAAAAAAACCGTAAGAGATACAAAAGGATTGAGCGGTCCCGTCAACAATTTTTAGCCTTCCAGCATTTGCAGGGTAAAATCCGGACAGAACTTAATCATTTTACACGAAAACATTAATGAACTGTGCCATGATAGCTACTCTTCTCTACCATACTGAATAGCTATTTTTATTTTTTTCTTCGTTCCTTGTTTTAAAAATGAAGAATGACTAAAACGTCATTTATCTTTTCACTGAATTGATTTTGTTTAAAAATTCACAAAAATAGTTTACCATAAAGAGAAACCTTTATATTTTTATAAGAGAAAGAGGAAATTACTGTGTTGGAAACAATTTTAAGTTTATACGTTACATTAATGTCAGTTATTTTTGCAGGTGTTGCCAATATGGTATTTTGTAAATACCCTACCTATCAACGTTTAAATATCCCAATGGATGCCGGTCGGATATTATCAGACGGAAAGCGATTATTTGGTCAAAACAAAACTTGGAAAGGTTTTATTGGCATGATTCTTTTTGGTGGACTATCTCAGATCGTCTGGGGGCTCATTCTAAAAACTATTCCCTCTCTTGAATCGCTGAATCTATTCTACAATGTCTATGCCAATTCTATACTAATAAATCTTTGGATTGGACTTTTGTTAGGGCTAGCCTATATTATTTTTGAATTACCGAACAGTTTTATGAAACGCCGCTTAGAAATCAAACCTGGTAAACCAGCAAACAACCAATGGAAATGGTTCTTTATTTTTATTGACCAAGCAGATTCATTGCTGGGGTGTGCTTTAGTCGTGGCAGTTCTGGTTCCCATCAGCTGGAATCAATTTTTCGGCTTCATCATTTTAGGTGCAGGTACGCATATTGTGATCAATCAGATATTGTATTTTTTAAAATTAAGAAAAAATCCATTCTAATTATTTTAGATGTACAAAGAGGTGTATAGACAATCTATTGGACTTTAATAGAAACTGCAGAAACAAATCCGCGGTATGGCGGTAAAATAAATGCGTTAATCGATTTATCTCAGTTAGGTCTTCAGGTACCTAAAGGCTATTTCATTTCAGAAGATAAGCTCACTTCACTATGGATGGAAGCAATCCCAGAACTAGTAGGATTAGAAACAACGAATCAACCTAGCCTACCAACTTATGAAACGATTGTTCAACGTCTGGACCAGTTGAGTTTTCCAACGGAATTGCAGACAGAAATAAGCGATCTTATGTCTCCTAATAAAACGTATATCGTACGTAGTAGTGGTCTGATGGAAGACCACGCATCTACTTCTTTTGCTGGACAGTATGACACTATTGCAAATTGTACGACAATTGATGACATTATTGCTGCATTAAAACAGTGTATCGCCTCTCTTTTTAAGCCCGCTAGTTTAAATTATTGGCAGACACAACAATTGGATATTCAAAATCTAAGAATGTCTGTCATTATTCAAGAACAGGTTTCCGCAGTGTCCAGTGGTGTGGCGTTTACTCTCAATCCTTTAACAAATAATGATCGCCAGTTAACGATTGAAGTAGTAGAAGGCGCAGGAGAACAGCTTGTTAGCGGGTTGGTTACCCCTGAACAATTGACGATCGACTGGTTTTCAACGATTAGACCAACAAATGTCTCCCAAATTTTATCTTCAGACCAGTTGAAGCAACTTCAAGATCAATTGCTTTTGATTGCAACCTTTTATGGCTATCCTGTCGATGTAGAGTTTTGTTTCAGCAAAGATTCCTTGTTTTTCTTGCAAGCTCGCCCGATCACAACCATCCGTCGAAAAATCAATGAAGGTAATTGGACCACTACGAATTTTCGTGATGGCGGTGTCGCTGCTCAACCTTGTCCAGGATTGATGTGGAGTTTATACCGCGAATCATG